>JABFSD010000151.1 GCA_013140935.1 Acidobacteriota bacterium | reverse complement strand
ACGCCGGATGGATCGCGCTTTACGCGGGTGTTGCGGGTGGAGCCGATGTGATTCTATTGCCGGAAATTCCGTTCGAGTTCGAGGCGATGGTGCGCAAGATCAATCAACGCTGGCAGCGCAAGCGCAACTTCGCCATCGTCGTCGTGGCCGAAGGCGCGCGTCCCGTGGGCGGCGAAATGATTTATCAAGATGCCGTTGATGACGAACCGGCGCGGTTGGGCGGCGTGGCTGATTATGTCGCGCGCGAGTTGCATCGCTTGACCAAACGCGAAACGCGCTCACTGGTATTAGGGCACTTGCAACGCGGCGGACAACCGACGGCGGCGGATCGTTTGCTTTCGACGCGTTTCGGCGCGGCGGCCATTCGCGCGGTCGAACGCGGCGAACACAATTGTATGGTCGCGTTGCAAGCCTCATCCATCATCACCGTGCCGTTGTCAGTTGCGCTCAGTGCGATGAAATCCGTTCCGCTCGAATCTGACGTGATTCAATCGGCGCGCGACATCGGCATTTCGTTCGGCGATGAAAAGTGAAACCGCTTCACTTTTCTTTCAGCGTCGCCGCACCCTTCAGATAACCCAAGGAAACCAGAAACTCATCGGTTGCCCGTAAGGTCGCGTAAAAGTCTTTGCCATCGCCGCGCCCGTAATTAAAAAAGCCATGTCCGCGACCTTCAAAGGGCATCAACTCGCAACGATTGCCGTGTTGTTTCATCGTCGCGCAAAAGGCTTCGGCCTGCTTGAACGGAACGGTCGTGTCTGCCGTACCGTGAAAAATGATCGCGGGCGGCGCGCCTTTGGTTACGTGTTGTTGCGGCGAAATCTCTTGCCGCTTGCCGCCCAGCATTTGCTCCAACGAGGGAAAATCTAAATCAAGCGCCGGATTGAACAGCGCCAGCGCATTCGGTCGGGAACTGACTTTCAGGTCTTCGCCTTTTTCTTCATAGCCGTTAATCACCGCTGTCGCTGCCGCCAGATGGCCGCCCGCGCTGCCACCGCCCGCTGCGAGGCGATGGGCGTCAATCCCGAATTCTTTCGCGTGGCTGCGCACCCAACGCATCGCTGATTTCGCATCACTCACGCATTCCAACGGCGTCACACCATGCCGCGATTTCACGCGATAGTCTGCCACGATGGCGACCATCCCGCGCGAAGCCAGATATTCGCTGTGCCGCGCGAATTGATTCACATTGCCGTTCGTCCAACCGCCGCCGAAAAAGAAAACAATGGCAGGCAAATTTTTCAGCTTGCGATCGGTTGGGCGAAAGACGTGCAGGTAAAGTTTCGTTTCGCCGACGGTTTTGTATACGTGCGATTCCGCGCCCGGCAGCGTGGTCGGATTTGGCGCTGTCGCAGCGGGCGTTTGCGCCCACGCTGCCAAACCGCAACATACGAGCCAACCGAGACAACCCCATAAACTTTTCCGCATATTGTTTCTCCCCATTTTCTTAACGGCATTACCAGTCGAAAGATTGATTCAAACTCAACGCTCTTGCCTTGAGGGGATTCCAATAACGGCTGAATCGTTTCAGGTCAAGCCGCGCCGCTTCGGTTGAAGAAAGTTCGATGAAAGGCTCAAGCGCCACGACCTCAACCGTTAAGTCGTATTCGCGTTGCAGCGCGGCGCGAATCTGCGCAAAACGCGGCGCGACGCTTTCAGCCGTGACGATGCGTGAGCAGTCATATTCGCGCGCCGCAGCGGCGAGTTCGGCGGCTACGTCGCCTTTGCGAATCTCGACGCGCGGGATTTCGAGCAAGCATTCATAAAGGAACGCGAGGCGCTTCAAACTCAAGCGGTACTGTGTGAGCAACGCTTCGTCGAACACGAAGACGCGCGGCGCATCGGCGTGCGCTTGTAACGCGGGGCCGTGCGGATTGAGGCAATCGCCGTGAAGCCAGACTAAAACGTCATTCATCGTTTGAACGCTCCTTCGTCGGCGCGTGGGAACAGCCGCGCCTGCAACTCGTCATACGTTCCCTCAAACGGACAGCCGTTGCGATAGTGCTGACAGTCGCGGCAATAAACGCCGTCCGTGAACTGTTCGAGATTGTCGCGGTTGAAATAGTAAGGTTTGACGGCAAAGGCGCTTGCTACCCATTGCCACGAGAGATTGTTGCTGGCGGGGTCGCCATCGAGCAGGTGTTCGAGAAACCACGCTGCGCCCGCCTGCCAGCGAATGCGCCGCCAGTGAATCACATACGCCGCCATCCACATCCGCGCGTGATTGTGCAAATAGCCTGTTTGTCGCAACTCGTCGGCAAAGCCATCCATACAACGCAAGCCCGTCGCGCCTTGCGCGATGTCGTCAGGCAAGGCTTCGGCGTAATCCGCCGGACGCCAGCCGGTCTTGAGCGATTCGCGGTCTTTCCAGATGCCGTCGCCGATCTGTGCGTAAACGCGCTGCCAATAATCGCGCCACGCGAATTCGGTCACGAGCTTTTCGGCTTGCTTGCCGCCGCGTAGCAACGCCGCGCGACGAGCTTCGGCCAACGTCAAGACACCGTGGCGCAAATAGGCGGCGAGGTGCGTAACGGCTCCGTTCAGATGATTGCGCGTCGCGGCGTAACGCTCCGGCTTGATTTGTGCGAGGGCCGCTTCAGCGGCTTTGCGACCACCGGGCGTTTCAGAAATTTCAGGCGAGCGCGCCGCCGCATCGGGAAAGGTTTCCTGCAAGTATGCGATCAACTCTTCGCGGTCGTTGAATTCAGTTTTTAGTTTCATGGCTCACAGATTTTTTGCGCATCCGGCAAGCGTCACTGCAATATTTCACTTCGTCCCAAACCCTGGCCCACTTGCGCCGCCACGCGAACGGGCGTTGGCACACGAGACAGATTTTGGTAGGCAAGTCGCGCTTTCTCATCGCATCACTTTCGCCGTCATCCACAATGCCAGTGCGCCGCGCAGGCTCCAGGCAATCGTACGCAACCAATTGGAATTGACCAGAAATTGATGCGCCTTCACCTCGAATCCCGCCGCCAAAATGCTGTGTTGCGGTACTTGCAAAAACATAGTCGAGCACCAAATCATCCCAACCAGAATCACGCCGAAGATGGCTTCACTCAATCGAATCGCAGGCGAACGGAAGAACAGCAACAATCCGGCGGTAGCCAATTCAACCAACATCGGCAGCCCTACGACCGGCGTAATCAAATTGGAATGCGCGGCTTCATACGCGGCAAACCCGTCTTTGCCGACCTGCGCGAACAGCGGGTAATGCACAATCTGAATGCACCAAATCACCCCGACCATATAGAACGTAGCCGCGACGTTCGTTAGCAGAATGAGTTTGGCGAATTGTGCTTCAGTCATAAAGCGGTCGCGGGAATGAGGCTTTTGCCTGGTTGTTCATTTAGTTTGGATTAGCGCGGCCTGACGGATGACAAGCCGCCGTCTACACCAATGACTTGTCCCGTGACCCAACTGTTTGATGCGTCAAGCAGCCACGCGATGGCGCTGGCGATGTCTTCGGGGGCGCCGACGCGACCGAGCGCATGCATCGCCGTCGAAGCCTTGAGCGCAGCCTCGTTCCCCGTGATGCGTGCCGTCAGTGCCGTAGGGACTAAACCCGGCGCAACGCAATTCACGCGAAGGTTGCGCGCCGCATAAGAGGCCGCTGCCGAC
>JABFSD010001128.1 GCA_013140935.1 Acidobacteriota bacterium | reverse complement strand
TCATTGAGATGTATGAGGCACCGGGCGGCGGCGTGTTGATGATGACGGGCGCGGGCTGGTTTGTGATGCGCAACGGCCAATTCACGGCAGCGGGGCCTCCGCTGGCGCAAGTCGCTGCGCAAGGCTTGCGCGCCGCGACCGGTTCGCGGTGGCGGCTGACGAGCGAAGCCGTGTTGCGCGCCGTGCGGAATCAAACGCATACGGCGCGTTTGCGTGAATACTGGCAAGACGATCCCGACTCGCCGGGTGCGTTCATCGCCGAAGGCAAGCTGTCGTTTGAAGACCGTCAAGGCAATCTATGGGGCAGCGCGACGCCGCAGGAACTCTTTCGCATAAAAGACGGCGTGCTCACGCGCTTCGGCGCGGAGGCTGGCTTGACGCCGGTTGCCGCGACTTTTCCCAATCAGCGCCCCAGCTTCTTGCGCCACGCCGTCGAAGACCGCGCGGGCAATTTGTGGTTCGGTACTTCGAACGGGTTGCTGCGCTTTCGTGACGGACGCTTTCAACGCTTCACGGCGCAGGACGGCTTGCCTGACAGCAACATTGACTCGTTGCTGGCCGACCGCGAAGGCAACATCTGGGTCGGCACGCCGCACGGCCTGGCGCGGCTCACCAGACAATTCATCCAAACCTATTCGGTCGCTGACGGCTTGCCTACGCCGATTGTTTATCCGCTGCTCGAAGACCGCGCGGGCAATGTCTGGATCGGTACGGATCGCCTCAGCCGTTATGCGCAAGGCAGATTCACGACGTATGACCATCAGGCTTTCTGGCGGCGCAAGCATTTATATTCGTTGCACGAAAGCCGCAACGGTGGGTTGTGGATTGGCACGTTGGCTGAGACGTGGCAATACAAAGACGGACGTTTCACGCAATTTCCGCAGCGATTATTTCAAACCGCCGCTGGCCGCGCCGTCACGCCGACGTGTTACGCGATTCACGAAGACCGCGCGGGCAACGTCTGGTTCGGTACCGATGCGGGCTTGTTCAAATTGAGCGGCCAAGTGATGACCGCTTTGGGCAACGAGATAGCAGGCGACAGCGTGCGAGTTTTATTTGAAGACTGGCAAGGACGCATTTGGGCGGGCGGCAATGGCGGACTCGCACAGCAGCAAGGCGAGGGGTTTCGCCGCTTCACGCCCGCCGACGGGTTGCCGAACGGGCGGGTGATGGCCTTGCACGAAAGCGACGACGGCGTGCTGTGGATCGGCACTTATGACAGTGGCCTGAGCCGCTTGAAAGACGGGCGCTTCACGAATTACACGACGGAACATGGATTATTCAACAACAGCGTTTTCACCATTCTCGCCGACGCGCGCGGCAACTTATGGATGAGTTGCAACAAGGGCATCTATCGCGTCAGCCGCGCGCAACTCGAAGATTTCGCCGCCGGAAAAATCCAGAGCGTCAACAGCACGGCGTATGGCAACGCCGACGGCATGCGCAACGCCGAATGCAACACGGGCCGCACGCCGACTGGCATCAAAACGCGCGACGGCCGGTTATGGTTTCCTACGCAGGACGGCGTCGCCGTGGTTGATCCTGCCAGCATGCCTTTCAACGAAATGCCGCCGACCGTCGTGATCGAATCGCTCGCGCTCAATCACGAAGCCATCGCGTCGCGCGCCGCGTTGCAACTCGAGCCGGGACAGGAAAATTTAGAGATTGGTTATGCGGGGTTGAGTTTCATCAAGCCGGATCAAGTGAAATTCAAATATCAGATGGTCGGCTGGGATAATGACTGGGTCGCGGCGGGCACACGGCGCACGGCCTATTACTCTTACCTGCGACCGGGTTCGTATGAGTTCCGCGTCACGGCAGCCAACAGCGACGGCGTATGGCATCTGAGCGGCGCAACAATGCGCGTCGTCGTGCGTGCGCCGTTTTATCGAACGTGGTGGTTCTTGGCGCTTACGGTGTTGAGTTTGGGCGGTCTGGTTTGGTTCGCCTATCGCTGGCGCGTAACGCAACTCGAAAAACAATCTGCCGCGCAGGAAGCCTTCGCGCGCAAACTGATCGCTTCGCAGGAAAGCGAACGCAAACGCATCGCGGCGGAATTGCACGACGGACTGGCGCAAAACCTGTTGGTGATTCAGAACTACGCGGTGATGGGGCAGGCCGAAAAAACGACGGATGCCGTGCAAACGCGCTTCGCTGAAATCTTCACGGGCATCAGGGCGACGGTGCAACAATCGCTCGACGAAGTAAGGACGATTGCTTACAACCTGCGCCCGCTGCATCTCGAACGATTGGGATTGACAGCGACGTTAAACGCAATGATTGAGCAACTGGCTGAGAGTTCGGGCATTGAGATCAAGCGCGACATCGCGCCGCTCGATGATTTGTTCACGCCCGAAGCCGCGATGAATCTCTTTCGCCTCGTGCAGGAATCGCTCAACAATCTGGTGCGGCATTCCGGTGCACGCACGGCGCGCGTAAGCATTGTGCGTCACGCGGCGCGACTCGACGTAACCATTCAAGATGACGGGCAAGGCTTCGATGCCGATGGCGTGACGAACGGGTTGGGATTGACCGGCTTTGCCGAACGCGTGCGACTGTTAGGCGGTACGCATCAGATTCAAACGGCGTTGGGGCAAGGCACGACCGTGACTTTACAAATTCCTGTGTCAAGCGTCGTAGCACAAGATGGTATCTTGTGCCACATAAGCAAGACAGATTGAGCAAGGGAAAGAGAGTCGTCTTGTGCTGGTAAATGTTCGCGCGGGCCGTAGCACAAGATATCATCTTGTGCTACGGCCCGCAGAGAGGAACGCTTTGAAAGCTGAACCGATCACTATCTTAATCGCTGACGATCATCCGATTTATCGGCAGGGCTTGCGCCAGATCATCATGGCAGACGGTGCGTTGCACGTCGTCGCCGAAGCCGATGACGGCGCGAGTGCGTTGCTGCAATTGCGCAAATTGAAACCGCGCATCGCCGTGCTGGATGTCGAGATGCCCCATAAAGACGGCTTCGCACTCGCGCGGGAAGTGCGTGCGCAAAACCTGCCCATTGAATTGATCTTCCTGACGATGTACCGCGACGAGCAGTTTTTTAACGCCGCGCTCGACCTCGGCGTCAAGGGCTATCTGGTCAAAGACAGCGCGCCGACTGAAGTCATTCGCGCCATCAAAGTCGTTGCGACAGGCGAGAGTTTTTTCAGCCAATCGTTGACGAAGCTCTTGCACAAGCGGGCTTCGCGGTTGAGCGAATTGATGGTCGAAGCGCCCGGCCTGGGTTTGCTGACAATGGCCGAACGCCGTGTGCTAAAACACGTCGCCGAAGGACTCACCAGCAAACAGATTGCTGACGAACTCGGCATCAGCGCGCGCACCGTCGAACACCATCGCGCCCATATCGCCAACAAGCTCGATCTCAAGGGCAGCCACGCACTGTTGCAATTCGCGTTGAAGCATCAAACATATTTGTAGGCGTATTTGTAGGCGTATTTGTAAGTGTTCGGCCTACGTAGTTTCTACCTACGCAAAATAGGTAGCCTCGCCGATGCGCGCGCTGACAGCTTTCGCCATAATCCCTAATGCCCACGACAGACGAATGCCCTTTATTCACGCGCATTCGTTCCCAATGGCAACCGAAACAGCATCTCCGTTCCTTCCTCTCTCG
>JABFSD010000668.1 GCA_013140935.1 Acidobacteriota bacterium | reverse complement strand
GTCCCTTGATTGGTCACGAGATTGCCTTGCGTCAGATCGCGATTGGTCGTGATGAGTACGCCCGGGTTGGCCGAATAAGCTCCGCGAAAATCACCAATGCCTTGCCGGTTATAGGCGATGGAATAGCCGCCGCGAATCACGGTCTGGCCTTCGCCTGCGAGACGTTTAAGCAAGCTGTTGCCGGAATTGACGCGCCAGGCAAAGCCGAAGCTGGGCGCAAAGTTTTTATAGTCGGTGTTATAAGCGCCCGTGCCTTTTTTGGCCTGAATGAATTGCGTATCGCGTCCTGTCAGCGTGCCGGGTTTGAACAAATTGCCCGCTCCCGAAACGCCCCAGACATCGGCGAGCGTCGCCGCCGTGTAGCTGCTGTTGTCTACGGTAAACGGCCGTTGCACTTCCCAGCGCAAGCCGTAATTCATCGTCAGGGTTTGGCTCACGCGCCAGCTATCTTGCGCAAAAATGCCGAACTCTTTCTGATGCGAACGCTCGAAGGCATTGCCCAAATAAGTGTATTTGCCCGTCTTCTCATCCAAACGTGCCGTTGCATTGATGGCCGTCACGCGCCCGGTCAACACAGCGTAAAGGTTGCGCGCGTTCGTCAAATCGGTCGCCGAAGCGCCCGTGAAATTCGCCGCCGTGAATAAACCAATCGCCGGGTCGTTAGTGTCTACGCCAAAGTTGATCGTCGGAACTAGCGTTTGCGCGTTGTAAGTCAATTGCGTGTCAATCACCTTGGCACCGATGGCGAGGTTGTGCGCGCCGCGCGCCCACGTCACCGTGTCGCTGAAATCGCGGAACAACGGGTTGCGTCGCGTCGGGGCAGTGACTACGTAAGGATTCGTAATGCTGTTGCCAATAGCGTTGTTGATATTCAGCGCGAAACCCTTGGTGTTGGCGACCGTGCCGTTGTAATCAGCCGCGCTTGCCGCCGGATTAAACCGCGAAGGGCCACCTGACAGCCCGGTGCGCGCTTCGTTGACAATCGTCGGCGTCAAGGTCGAGCGCAACGCCACCGAACCCGTATAGCGATCGGCCGGTTGATTGCCCTGATTGGGGAAGCCGGGGAAAGCCGGTTCGACGTTATTCAAGAAGTCAGGCCCACCGCGTCCCATTTGATAAGTCCACGAGGCTTCGGCTTTGTGCTTGTCGGTAATGTTGACGTCAAAGCGCACCGTCGGACGCTTGTTGAGCGTGCTGCCCGCCGGGTTATAAGTGAAGCGTTGGAAGTTGAGATCAGTCAATTGCGTAATGCCATTGCCGCCCGTGGCGCTGCGAATTTCACCCAGTAATTTGCCGATGGTCGGATCAATCGTCGCCGTTTGATTATTGGTAGCCGCCAACGCCAAAAGATTCACCGAGCGGGCATTCGCCCCCGTGCCGTACCGGAAGATTCCCGCTTGTGCGTCTGGGCTGAGAATAATGCGTTGGCGTACCACCTGCGTCGGTTGGCGAAACTCTTCGTAGTTCACAAAGAAGAACGCGCGGTTCTTGCCGTTGAAAAGCCACGGAATACGAATCGGGCCGCCGAGGCGTCCGCCGAATTGATGAAACAGATTGGCGGCCCGCTGCGCCTGACAATTTTCCGAAGTATAGAGTTCCTGGTTGGGTTCCAGAACTCGCGCTGTCGGGCCGGGAGCGCCCGTGATGGTGTTGGTTCCATTCACGCAGTTCTTGGCCGTCTTGATGTTATAGGGTTGACCATCGCGATTCGTGAACCAATAAGCCGAGTTGAGCGCCGTGTTGCGATGATATTCATACAGGCTGCCGTGGAATTCGTTGCCGCCCTGCCGCGTCACGAATTTCACCGAGACCGCGCCCATCGCGCCACCTACGGCTTCGGGCGTAGCGGTCGAGACCGTCACTTCTTCAATCGAATCAAGCGTCGGTGCTACGCGCACAAACAAACCGTCAGTCGTCTTGTTGAAATTATCCTGTACGTTGATGCCGTCGAGCGTGATGTCAATCGCGCTTTCGGGCAAGCCGTTGATGGTCGAGTTGCGCACATCGCGCGGCGTATTGACGCCCGCCATCAGCGAAACGAAGTTGACCGGGTTTCGTGAAACCAACGGCAGGTTGAGAATCTGGTTGGATTGAATCGTCGTCGTGATGTTGGCGGTTTGCGCTTGCACGATTTCGCCGCCGCCCTGAATGACGACCGATTCATTGGCCTGTCCGATTTCGAGCGTTACGTTCGAACTGGCGGGCACGCCTGCGTCAATCTTGATGTCTTCGACCGTCACGGTTTTGAAGCCCTGCGCCGTAATTATTAACCGATAGGTTCCTGCTCCCAGCGAAGGGATGACATAGGTTCCCTGACTGGAAGTCACGGCCTGAAATTCAGTGCCCGTCGCAGTGTTTTTTGCTTTCACCGTCGCGTTGGTCACGACGGCCCCGGTCGGATCAGTCACGGTTCCTGACAACGAAGCGGTCACCTGACCCAACGCCGAACCAGCCAGTAACACCAGCAAAAATGTCGGTGCCAACAATAGGGAGAGGGCTTTGCGAGCCATAACTTGGATTCCTCCTGTGGAAAGTTGAAGCGGATGAAATGTCTGAACTACGCCGCACACCAGCGGTACGCGTGGTCAAGAAATGCGATGGGTTGCGGCTCGCAGCCTTTGAGGCAGCGAAAACAGCAACAGAATTTTGGGTATATCCCAAGCAATGCTTTGCCGATGGATCATGAATCAGGCTGATGGAATTGTCTTGTTCGATGGTCGCATTACGGTGATGCGTAGCCGGATAATCGTGTTAAAGCGGGCGGATGATACCAATAATGATGTGAGACTCCAACTGATTCGCGGTTCGAACTGGCTCGCAGCCAAGATTTCTTTCGGTAAACTTTTGAGTGGGCCGCTTCAAGTTGATACGGCCAAACGCTTTCGCGGCGGCCCTGAAAAGCCCACAGAAGATTTTTTTGCAATTGTGAACTTCAAGTGATGGTTTTTTGGGCAAGATGGTCTATAGTGCGCCTCCCCTAACCGGGAGTTTCCTGACGGTTGCTTTAGGACGAGACGTGCAACGACGGTCAGGAGAACAGCCGAAATCATTTTACTTTGTAGGAATTAGGAAAGGAGGCAAACCTTATGAAGTTTGCGAAAGACGTTATCAAATTGATGAACACCTTACCCGAAGAACAACGGGTAAAAGTAGAAAAGGTCGTCCGTCGGCATGTCGCCGCGTGCGCCCGCAACGGGTTCCAACCCGAAAACATCGAACGCGTTTATATCGAAGCCGTCGAAATCGTAAAGATGGAAGACACGCTTCCGCCGGATGAACCGCTGACCGATGATTTGCACGGTTGGGAACCCTATCGTCGCTACGATCAATACGTCAGCCCGACGGTCGGTCTGTAGTTTCGACGTTTTCCACAATCCAGTTTTCACTGAAAAAAGGGCAAGTTCTTCTGAACCAGAGGGACTTGTCCCTTTTTTTGGGTCGTGTTCGACAATTTCTCTGAGGCTCGTCTATAATCCGCGACTTCGTTTTTCCCCTTGTAAATCGCGCTCTGGCGCAAGGCCGAGGTCACACGCCGTTCATCCGCTGTGCGTGATGAAGCCATCGTGCGAGCGGAAAATTCGTTTGGGATTCAAATTTATTTTATTGCCCTGAGACGACGCTGAAC
>JABFSD010000153.1 GCA_013140935.1 Acidobacteriota bacterium | reverse complement strand
TGTTAAGCGGCTGGTTAGCGTATGGCCTTTACCCGCCGCGCCAGTCTTCGTTGCGACAATTCGATGCCAATGCCGTAGCCCGGCTTGAAACCGCAATGTGGCGGTCTTATTACGACAAAGAGCGGCTGGCGCTGTTTACGCAACTGGTTGCGTTATTGGGGCAACAATATCGGATGCCGCTCGCGCGATCATTCGTGACGGCCTATCACGCGGCGCGCGCGGCGTTCGTATTCAAAGAAGGGAAGCAACGCGCCGATTACGAAAAGGCGTTGCCGAATCTTATGAGTTATTACGGCGCGATCAATGCGATGAGCGATCATAAATTTGATGTCGCGCGCGTAGCCCAACTCGAACTCGAATGGTGGATTGTTCATCGCCAACGCGCCCAGCATCAGACAGGCGACCTCGACAAAGCCTTGGCCGAATTACAGGCCGCGATCTATCAACTGCCCGCCGAACGTTTTAATGAACATGCGCGCTTACGTACTGAGGCGATGGACATCCGCGATCAAAAGGCAGAACAGGGCGGCGTCAGTGAAGCGGATTGGCAGCGTATTGACGACTTGCTGCAAGGTTCGTGGCAATCGCTCCATCAAGCCGTGCAGTAAGCAGCTTGCGTCCTCTTCGTTCCCCTTCTAACATCCGCGCGCGTCGGCAGATTCGCCGCGTAACTATTCATCAAGCACAGAAGAGGAGAACTTAATGCCTTATCCCGAAATGTTGATTAAACCCATGCGTGAAGACCTCACGCGCCTCGGCGTCGAAGAAACCCGTACGCCCGAAGCCGTAGACACCGCCGTCAAGGACACTGACGGCGCGTTGATGGTCATCGTCAATTCCGTCTGCGGATGCGCCGCTGGCAAAGCGCGCCCTGGTATTGCGCAAGCCTTGCAGCACGAAGTGAAACCGGCGCGTTCGATTACAGTATTTGCCGGAGCTGACATTGACGCGACCAATCAGGCGCGCGGTTATTTCACGGGCTATGCGCCCTCGTCGCCTTCTATTGGTTTGCTGAAAGAAGGCAAGCTGGTGTGGATGCTGCAACGTTTCGAGATCGAAGGCCGTTCGGCGGAACAAATCGCCGAGGTGCTGAAAGCCGCGTTCGACAAGCATTGCGCGCAGGCTGCGGCAGCGACGAATTGAGTTGTGTGCGTAAGGCGCAAAATAAAAGGCAGGTCGTCAGGTGGCTGGCAATCTGCCTTTTTTTGTGGCGCAACCGTTTCCGTTGCGCCCCTTTACTTGTCCTGTTTGACGCACTCTCACTTTTAGAATTATTCTAAATCTATCATGAAATCCAAAGCACGTTTCGCTTTCTCATCTGAACCTAAGCTCACGCCGCAGCGCGAATGTGTGTTGTCGGTGATTCAAGCCCACGACGCACATCTCACGGCCAGCGAAGTCTTTCTGAAAGCCCAACAGCAAATGGCAGGCATCAGTTTCGCAACGGTTTATAACTCATTGCGTTATCTGACAGGCGCTGGACTGATCGGCGAGATTACGTTCGGCAACGGCGCAAGCCGCTTTGATCGCCGTGTTGGACGCCACGATCACGCGCTTTGCACGGAATGCGGCGTGCTGACTGATTTGGAGATGAAAGACTCTTTAGAAGAGTTTGGGGATTTGATGCGAAAGGCTGCGCGCCGCTCGCATTTCCAGCCCGCTTCGGTGCATCTGACGCTTTACGGGTTATGCCCGAACTGACGCACGGATGTGTGAGCCGGGGCGGATTCACAGTTTGGCTAAAGCAGTTTGAGAGCCAATCACATCACAAAAAAAGGCCGAAACCAGACCACTTTATTGGTCAGGATTCCGGCGCTCAAAACTATAAGTTAATGGAGGTCTGATACAGCAAAATGTCTGTCAAAGCAAAAGTGGGCCAACCGGCTCCTGATTTCGTTTTACCGTCTACCAAAAACGTAGAGAAACTCGATCAACCCGTGAAACTGTCTGATTACAAAGGCAAGTGGGTCGTGTTGTTGTTTTATCCGCTCGATTTCACCTTTGTCTGTCCGACGGAATTGACCGCGTTCAGCGACCGTTACGACGAGTTCGAAGGCATCGGCGCTGAAGTCATCGGCATCTCGACCGATTCGGTTTATTCGCATCGCGCGTGGTTGAATTTAGACCGCGACAAGGGCGGCGTGGCTGGATTGAAATACGCGCTCGGCTCTGACATCAACAAAACGATGGCGGAAGATTATGGCGTATTGATTGACGGCAAAGGCATCGCGCTGCGGGGCCTGTTCGTCGTTGATCCCGAAGGCATCCTGCGTTACTCGGTCGTACACGATCTCAACATCGGGCGCTCGACCGAAGAAACGCTGCGCGTGATTCAGGCGTTGCAAACCGGCGGCTTGTGCCAAGCCGAATGGCGTCCGGGTCAGGCTACGTTAAAAGTGTAACCAAAAGCTGTGGCGTAGGTTCTCAACCTGCGCCACAGCTTTGCTGAATGAGAGGAGACGTTATGCCTTTACGCATCGGCAGCAGCAGACCCGCGTTAGATGGCGCTACGGAATGGCTGAACAGCGCTGCCTCTGTTTTAGACGGACAACCGACGCTCATCCATTTCTGGGCGGTCAGTTGTGGCATCTGCAAAGAGAACATGCCGAAAGTGAATGAGTGGCGCGACAAATATGGCACGCAGGGCTTGCGCGTCGTCGCCGTACACATGCCGCGCTATGAAGCCGACACGAATATGGAGGCGGTGAAAGAGGCGCTGACGACTTATGACATCAGCGAACCTTGCGCCGTAGACAATCAACACCAATTACGCGACGCCTTTGCCAACGAGCAAGGCTTCGTGCCCGCTTATTACCTGTTCAACGCGGCGGGCGAACTGAAAAGTTATGCCGCCGGGCAATTCGCCCCAACGATTATCAAGTCGGCGTTGGATCGTTTGTTTCCCGAAGCGGCTGCCGTCGTGCAGTCGTGATAAACCACGAAGGAGAAAGTTACCGATGCAATCTAATTTTATTCACCGTCTCGTGCTGTTGATCGGCGTTTTGAGCTTGAGCATTACCGCTTGCGCGCAATCGCCCCAGCTTGCGAAAACGGCCACCACCAAAGCAGGAGAAACCATGTCAGCGAAAAGCGTTTATGATTTCACGTTGAAAACCATTGAGGGCAAGCCCATGAAACTCGACAGCCTCAAAGGCAAAGTCGTGTTGCTGGTCAACGTAGCGAGCAAGTGCGGTTACACGCCGCAATACACCGGCTTGCAGGCGCTTTATAAGAAATACCAGGATCAGGGTTTGGTCGTGCTGGGCGTACCCGCCAACAATTTCGGCGGACAGGAGCCGGGCACCGAAGCCGAGATCAAAGAGTTTTGCACGTTGAAATACAACGTGACCTTCCCGCTGACAGCGAAGGTTTCGGTCAAAGGCGCAGACATTGATCCGCTGTTTGCCTTCCTGACCGACAAGACGATTCATCCAACGACGGGCGGCGACCTGACATGGAATTTCAACAAGTTCCTGATTGACCGCACCGGCAAAGTCGTCGAACGTTTCGCCAGCGGGGACAAACCCGAAGACGCCAAGATGACCCAAGCCGTCGAAGCGGCGCTAAAATAAATCCACTTCGGTTGGACAATTGATAAAAGTGGCAACTGCGGCGCAACGGCCGTGG
>JABFSD010001173.1 GCA_013140935.1 Acidobacteriota bacterium | reverse complement strand
GTATTTATTAATTGACGAATATGACAACTTTGCCAATGAAATTCTGATGCACGCGCGTCCAACCGGGCGCGCGTGGCATGAAAGCCTGTTGCGTGGCGTAGAGCCGCTCAAGACGATTTTTAAGACAGTGAAAGCGGCGGCGGCAGGTTCAGGGCTTGATCGTGTGTTTATCACGGGCGTCGCATCGTCTGCCTTCAGTGAGCTAACGGGCGGTTATAATGTCGCGGAAAGCCTTTCTCTCAACCCTTTTTATCACGAGCTATGCGGTTTCATTGCGGCAGACGTGAAAGCAGCCCTCGATGCGGTAGTCACAGAATGCAACTTATCCGCGCGCGATACCGACACGGCGTTCACAGATCTGCGGCAATTCTGCCATGGTTATAGATTCACGGAACTATCTGAAACCCAACTCTATAACCCGGCGCTGGTTTTCTCTTTCCTTAAACGTTATCAAGCCGCTGGCACAGTGCAGTATCACAGCCTCGTCAACGAACTGGCGCTGGAGCGAAATCTGCTTGGCGTTCTCGTGCAATTGCCGGGCGGCAAAAAACTTTTGGTAGAAGCAACGAGCAACGCTCCTGATGTTGTGGCAAGCAGGCTCGATATGCCTTATCAGGCCGTGGATTCGCTGCTCGCGGAGCAACCCAGAGAGTTTATCGCCTCACTGCTTTACCACTACGGTTTGCTGACACTGAGTGGACAGCGAGGTTTGTTTGCTGATTTCCCGTTGCAGATTCCAAACGCTTCAATGCTCAAACTTTTTGCTGATCAAGCTCGCTTGTCATTATTTTCTTTGGCTGGCGCTTGAGTTCCACGCACCAGGTTATCGTGCCACCAAGTGGCGCAGCCCCCTCAGAGCAGAGGACAAAACAGATGAACAGACTTCTTAAAGTATGCACGGCGGTTGTGTGTTTTGGCTTGGTTAATGTGGCTTTCGCACAAGCCAAAATTTCCAAGCCCGGCGTTTATAGTGGCTATGCCAAAGAAATCGCCGACGGATGGCAACGCTTTTCGCAATACGTCGCCGTGCGTGACGGAACCAAACTTGCCGTAGACTTTTATCGCCCTACGAACAAAGGCCAACTCGTCACGACGCCGTTGCCGTTGATCTGGCAATTCACGCCCTATCGCCGCGCGCTTTATGACGCCAGCGGCAAGGTCATTTCACGGCAAGCCGAAGCGTTGCTGGCGCTGACGAAATACGGCTATGTGATTGCGGTGGGCGACACGCGCGGCAAAGGCGCTTCGTTCGGCTTTCGCAAAGCGATGCACGGCCAACAGGAAGAAGACGATTCTTATGACTTGACCGAATGGTTCGCCGCGCAACCGTGGTCGTCAGGCAAAGTCGGGATGTACGGCGGCTCATATAACGGCGGAACCGTCGCGGGCGCAGTCACGACCATGCCGCCACATCTCAAAGCCGTGTTCTTTGGCATCACCGATTTCAACATGTATGACGGTTGGATTCGCGGCGGCATCATGCGTTATTCGGTCGGCGCGGATAACCCCGTCAGCGATGACCTCCTCACCGTCCCCGTAGATGAAGACAAAGATAAATCCATGCTCAAAGCCGCAGTCGCACAGCACCATCAAAATCCGTTGATGAATCCGATGATGATTGCGCTGCCGTTTCGTGACGGCTGGTCTGATGTTTCGGATAGTTACTTTTGGTCGGAGGTGAGTTACAGCAATTACCTCGCGCAGATCAAAAAATCCGGCGTCGCGGCTTATATGTATGGCGGCTGGGCTGATTTTTTGCGGCGCGACACGGTGCTGAGTTACGTCAACTGGCCGAACGCGAAAAAGATGCTCATGGGGCCTTGGGCGCACGGTTCGACCACAGGCTTTGATTTTGCGACAGAGCATTTGCGCTGGTTTGATTACCACCTCAAAGGCATCGAAAACGGCATCAACATCGAACCGCCGATTTATCATTACGTCGTCAACGCACCCGCGGATAAGGCGTGGCGCTCGGCAAAAGATTGGCCGCTGGCTGAAGCCAAAGCTACGAACTGGTTTTTGCAACGCGAAACCTTGAGCGCCAATGCGCCGACTGAACTCGAAGCAAAAGACGAACTCAAAGTCGTCTATGGCATCAAGGCC
Source organism: Acidobacteriota bacterium (assembly GCA_013140935.1). GTDB lineage: Bacteria > Acidobacteriota > Blastocatellia > RBC074 > RBC074 > JACPYM01. Next base: position 1,528 of record JABFSD010001173.1, on the reverse strand, counting down.
GATGTCGAGCCGTTGCGCGAAGCGCCCGTCACCAAAGGCGCAAGCGAGTGGGATCAAAAAGGACTGACGTGGACGAGCGCGCCTTTGACCGCCGCAGTCGAAGTCACCGGACATCCGCTCGCGCAACTGTGGCTGGCGTGTTCGGCGGAAGACTCAGATGTTTTCGTCGTACTCGAAGACGTAGACGAGGCGGGCAATTCACAGCTCGTCGCGGATGGACGTTTGCGGCTTTCGTTGCGGGCTACGCATCAAGCGCCTTACAACTTTCTCAACCTGCCGTGGCGGCGCTCTTACAAAACCGACGAACACAAACTGACGCCGGGTCAGCCGGTGAAAGTGACAATTGATTTGATGCCGACGGCGACGGTGTTCAAGCAAGGGCATCGCATTCGTCTTGCGCTGACCGGTTCGCAAGGCCGCACGAATTATCAACAGCGCGAAACTGCGCCTATGCTGACGGTGTTGCGCGATGCAACGCACGTTTCTTATCTGTCGTTGCCCTTGCAACCCTAACCCACCGACGAAGGTTAACGCTGCGTACTTCGGCGCAATCACGACAGCGCAGGATTTGCGGCTGATGCAGTTGGGGTTGTGCTAACAGTTTTAGAATCTGTTCGACAATTCTGAAGCTCTGAAAAAAAATTGATATGAAGAATAGGGACAGTTTTACGCAGCTTTCTGCCTCTCACCTGGTTGATGCTGAACTCAAGGTGGCAATAAGGCTCGAGCGCTTCAATCTGGAAATGCATGGCGTTCAGGAAGTAGCTTTCTATTACGATCCAGAATTGAGGGCGGATCGTTTGAGGATACCCTATAGTGAAGCTCCCTACGCTGTCCCAAATGTAGAACCAGCAATTGCGAATCAGTTAATACCGTTTTCTTCAATGAAGAGAGTGCAACTGTGGCGTATGTATTTCGGCCCGCCTGTTGTTCACAACGAGTGCAGTGTTTGGTCTGATGGGCTTGAAGCAAATAATTTAGGATTTGCTGAGAGAAGAATTCAGGGTCTAAACATTCAGCCAATCTCATCACAGGCTCCGGAGTTTGTGCTGTACTGTTTGAGAAACCTGATTCGGTTTCCTGCGTGGGATGAGCTTGTCTCCCAAGTGCAAGCGTTACGGGGTGCAAAGACGTTGGCGCTCACCATCACGCATTCGTTTGCGGGCTGGATCGAAACACGGACTGGGGCTTCTTTTGCAACCTGGTCAAATGACGCTTGCTTGCTTGCAACCAGAGATCTGCAACCATAAACGACGCGGTTTATAGACAATGCGAGCGACCTATTCCCAAGCTCCGTTAGGAGCGGCATCTGCGGCACATTTCGCTCCTACGGAGCTTGGGGAATTCGTTACATCCATTGCTATAAACATGCCGCGCCGCTGGCGCTGAAATCATTCGCATTACTGGCGTTGAAATCATTCGCATCACTGGCGTTGAAATCATTCGCATCACTGGCGTTGAAATCATTCGCACCATTCGTATCACTGGCGTTGAAATCATTCGCATCACTGGCGCGAAACCGATTCGT
>JABFSD010000295.1 GCA_013140935.1 Acidobacteriota bacterium | reverse complement strand
GTCGTTCATAGCTTTCCCTCGTAGCACAGACTGAAGTCCGTGCTACAGCTTTGCGTAATCAATCTCCAACGCCAATTCAGGCAATGTGTGTACGCCAACGACAATCAGCCAATGCTTGCCTTGATGCAGCCGCGATAAGCCTACCGCCAGATACATCGCCTCTTTGCCGTGCCGCGCGAAGCCCGTTTGATTGAGCGTGTAAGGCGCTGCGTCGGCTTGCGGACAGAGTTTGCGACCGAGTACGCGCAGGCGCAGGTCGGTGCAGCCGATGTCGTTGATCGTTGTCGCGCCAATTGAGAATGACGCGCGCACCGTTACGTCATCGCCGGTCTGATTGCGGCTGAACGTGAAGCGGTAATCATCCGGCTTGATGAGCGTGAGCGAACGTCCTGGGTCAGCCAGCGTCAACGTACTTTCGGCGTGCGCGGCGAGAAAATCAGTTTGTTCACTGGTTGACAGTTTCCTGATGAACGAGGGTTTCTGTTTGAGGTTGAGCGTCCAGTCTTCGCTGTGCGGCGGTTGCGGCGCGGGCGCGTCGAGCGTGAAGCGCGTGACGCCGAGATTGACGAGATGCGACTGGCCGCCGTGAAAGAAATCGAGCGGCAGCAGGCAATGATCGGTGATGCCGTGTTCGACCTGTTGCGCAGTGCGCACCGGACGCACCCATTGCCCATCGGCATCAATGCCTGCGGTGCATACGCCGCCGTGCATTTTGGTCAGCGCGAGAATGGTGATGTCTTTGGTTACGCTCACAGGTGTTTCACCTCCAGGAGCGGGTCGAGCACGCACAGGTATTCCGCCACCAATCGGCGATGGCATTGCGCAGGTGTAGGTTCGGTGCAAAGCAGACAAGCGTTCTCTTGCGTCCACATTGGCGGTTGGCGTTCAGCGAGCAACGAATTGAAACGCGCTTCGTAACGCGCCCAATCGCCATTGCGTTTGTACTCATCCAGCATCTCGCCCGTCGGCGCGAATTCGGGATGATGTTCGTAAGCGATGCCGAAGCCCGTCGTGAGCAGGTATTCAAAGTCGGGCTGCTTGCTCCAACCCGCGAGTTGCGAAGTGTTGCGCAACCGCACGTCAATCACGCAACGCACGTCAGCCGCCCGCAGCGTTTCGATAAATTCGCGCAATGATTTTTTGGTGAACCCAATCGTGTAGATCGTCATCAGGCCGATCCTTTCAAGCTGAAAACTAAAACAGACTCGGTTGCTCCGGCACGAACTCATTCGCAGAAGAAGCGACGAGTTCGCCGGAAGGCAGAATGTGTTCGACGGCGATGCCGCGCTCGACCAGCGTGCGCGTAATCAACCAATAACGATGGCAATGTTTGTGGTCGCCTTCGCTGCACATAAAAGCGACTGGTTGTTCTTCGGCCAGCGCGAGCAATCGTTCGATGCCGGCGAGATAAAACGGCGCGGCGGCGAGCAGGTCGTAATCCACTTTGCCGTTGGCGAGATAGAAACCGCTGCCCGCCGGGCGTCCGCCGAGTTCAGCGCCGAGATGTAAATAAGCGATGTCGTGTTGCGCCAACTGATGTTGTAACGGTTCGCGATTGAAATGGGGCGAATAGCGGCTGTAAGGCTGCGAGCGGGTGTCTATGAGCAGATTGATTTCGTATCGCCGCAACAGGGCGATGAAGGCTTCGATGTCGTGATTGCTGTGGCCTATGGTGCGAAGCTTCATGGCGGCGCGCAGTATAAAACAATGATTGTCGGCAAAGGAATGCAGGCAGAGGAATAATTTTATTTTCGGAAGAGATTTTTTCGCCGCACATCTTCAGCGAGTGGCCGATGTTGGTCACTGTCAGCAACGAATTCAAACCCGCTGACGAATTGACGGTTCACGCCGAACCAACCCAAGGAGAAAAATTTATGATGACTGCTGCTGCGAAAGCGCCGGTGGATTACTCCGCCCAAAGTGCTGGATTGAGTGAAGTGCGTCGGTTGTTGACGACCGAAGTGAAATTGCGACAGGCCGTAATCAAACCGCTCGACACCGCGATGCGCGCTTTGAAAGACCCGCACAAGAACGCCGTCGTATTGCACGAAGCCGCGCTCTTGCTCGAACAACCCAACGAAGAGTTGGCGCTGCCAAATAGTTACAACAAGCTCGTGCAAGGCATTCGCGCGCTGGCCGATGAGAAGCTGGCCGATCTGGAATTCACCTTTGCCCGCGACTTGCGCGAAGCCTTTGCGGTGGAAGGCTTGAAGCTCAACGGTGCGCCTGCGGAATTGATTGCCGATTTGTTCGTCATCAAGCCTGACCTGCGCAAGCGGCAAGTGACGATCAGCTTTTCGCGCCAAGCCGTGACCAAAGGCGCGGTCAAGCTCGACGTAGAGCGTGTTGTCACAGCCTATCTCAAAGCGCGCAAGGAAATCTGTGAACGCAAGGTGGATTACGCCGCGTTTCTCGGCGAGTTGTATGAAGCCTATCAACGTACGCTCAAACTCAGCGGCAAGCCGACGGGTGCGCGCCAACCCATCGTGGATTGTTACCGCGAGTTGGTGTTAGTGCGGCAACCGCTGGGCTTTCGTAAGACGCCTTCGAAATCGAGCTTTCTCGATTATCCGAAAGCGCAATTTGCTTACGACATGTTGCAGCTACGCCGTTCGAACAAGCTCACGCACGAAGGCCATCGCCTCAATCTCGGCACCGCAACCATTGATATCGGCGCTGACACCACCAAAGCGATGTTTCTGGCAACGGGCGCGACCGAAGGCGCCTTCATCAAAGACCTTTATTTCGCGGCGGAAAAATAAAGAAGAAGGGAGTCAGAAGTCAGAATTCAGGAGTCAGAATGTAAGCTCCTGAATTCTGGATTCTGTCTCCTGTCTCCTGAATTCTTATACAAGGACAAAGCAATGACACTGACGCAACAAGAGGCACAACATATCGTGCGCAAGCTGGGCGAATCGGGCATTCCGCCGACGCGCGGGCTTGAGGCATACACGGTCGGGATGGATTCGGTGCTGGGTACGATTGAGAACGAATATCTGAAAGGCTACCTGCGCGACGGCGGTTCGAGTTTCAAACTTGTCGTAGGCGAATATGGCAGCGGCAAGTCGCACTTTCTGTTTCGGCTGCGCGATCTCGCGTGGCAGAACGGATACGTCGTGAGCCGCACCGAACTCAGTCCGAAAGAATGCCCTTACGACAATCAACTCAAGGTCTATCAAGCCGTCGTCAACAACCTGATTTATCACGACCCTGATCCGCAGATTGCCGACACGCAAGGCATCGAAGCCTTTCTCGAAAATCATTTCTTTCACACGATGCGGATGCTCGGCGTCGAACAGATGCTGACCAGCGTCGGCCTAGACAAGCGCGTAGAGCTTTGGCTCGACACCATCCTGCGGTTCAAGGTCGAAAGCCCTTCATATCGGCACGCCGTATATTTTTATCTGAAAGCCGTCGCCGAAGAGAAAGAAGCCGACAAGCGCATTTTAGGCGCGTGGTTGCGCGGCGAAACGGTCGCGTTGAAAGACGTGCGCGCGTTCAGCATCAGCGAACGGATGGATCGCACGGTCGCATTCAAGATGCTGCGTTCGCTTTCGCAGTTGGTGAATGAATTGGGTTACGTCGGGCTGGTATTGCTGTTTGACGAAGGCGACCGGATGGTGAGCATCGGTTCGTCGCGCACCGAAAAAGCCGCGTGCGACAACTTGCGCGAAGTGATTGATCGCTGCGCCGGTGAGAGCTTGCCCGCGACGATGTTCGCTTATGCCGTGCCGCCTTATTTCGTGACGAACATCGCGCCGCAATACGAAGCGTTGAGCCAGCGCGTCAGTTCCAAAGTGAAGTTCTCGCGCAAGAATCCGTTCAGCGTGCAAATCAGTTTGGATCAACTCGACTATCCCGGCGAAGAGTTGTTGCGCAAGATCGGCGAACGGCTCCTAGACGTTTATCAAGTCGCTTATGGCAGCAAGTTCACGCCCGCGTTGCAATCGCAAAACATCGCGCAACTGGCTGACACCTGCGCGGCGCTGTTGTCTACGAGCCATCGGCGGCATTTCGTCAAATCGCTGATTGACATGCTTTCCGAACAGCGCGCCGACGGCGAACGCCTTTACGAAAACGACAACGTACAAACCGTCGTGCGCTCCGTCACTGAACAATTGGGACGCGCCGAAGGCGGCGAATACTAAAGTTGTTGCCAGGCTGGGCATTTGAATCGCTTGCGGCTAACACGCACTTTGAAACACCGCCATTCTCAATTCTCTATTCTCAATTCTTTGACAGAGGGCATGCTTGTGAATGTTTCTCTCTGTCTGTCTGAGAATGGGGAATTGAGAATGGAGAATGCCCATCGCAACAATTCGATCAAACACTGGATTGCTTTCAACTGAGAAAATTTATGATCGGCTCTACGGTAAACCATCCGCTTTTCGGGCGCGGACAAATCATCGAGTTGCGCAATGCTGCGCGTGAGAGCGCCGTGCGCTTTGACAACGGCATTCGCGCGGTTGTGCCCGTCAATCTGCTTTCGGTGCTGAAATCTTCTGGCACGCCGCTGCCAGCACCGCGTCCGTTGATCGCGCCGCGCGTCGAAGCCGTGCGTACACAGGAACAGGAAGATCGTCTTGCCGCGCGCCGCACGATCGAGGCGTTGCGTTACGGCGTCGTACCGCATACGCGCATTCGTGAATTGAGCGCGGGGCTGAAAAGCGAACGCGCCAGTTTGAGTCGCGCGTTCGACGCGGTCGGCAAAACCGGCGGCGACGTGCGCGTAGTGCTGGGCGAATACGGCACGGGCAAAAGCCATTTCTTTGAACTGGCCGCGCAAGAGGCGTTGGAACGCAACTTCCTTGTCGTTACCGCAAGTCTCGACGTGCGCGAAGTTCCGCCCAATCGCCCGCAACGGATTTACAACGCGCTGTTGCACAACCTGCGTTATCCCGACACCGCTGAGACGGGTACATTGACGCCGCTGTTTGAGCGCTTGCTGGCGCTGCCTGCGTATTCAGAGTTGCTGACCAAATTGCAAGGTACGATCTTCGGTTCGGCGCTGCATAACTATTCGCTGATGCGCAACCAGCCGGGCGAGTCGCTCAACCTGTTGTTCGATTGGCTGGCGGGCGAAAAGGTTTACATCAGCGCCGTGCGGCAAGCCGTCGCGGTCAAGAGCAAAGAGTTTCCGATTCCTGCGCTCTCGATGATGACGACTTCGGCAGATCAGTATTGCTATCTGTTGAGCGGCTGGGGCTGGCTCGCGCAACAGGCTGGTTACGCAGGCATCGCGGTGCTGTTGGACGAATCGGAGCATTACAGCTTGCTCAACGTACGCGGGCAGGAACGCGCCGACAATTTCTTTCGCGGCTTGATGTATACGGCACTCGCCGGACACAAGGGCTGCAAGATCAAAGAAGAACAACTCGCGCATCACACCAACGCGCACGCCTTTCGTTTCACCGACCGCAGCCAGTTGCTGGTGATGTTCGCGGTGACGCCGTCGGCGAGTACGTTTGATTATCGGCGCTGGCTCAACGACGACCAGATCATCGCGCTCTCGGCGCACCTGTCAGAAAGTGCTGCGAATGATTTGATGATTCAACTCTCGGCGCTGCATCGTCAGGCTTATGGTTATGAGCATCGTAATGATTACGCTGACGTAGCGTCGGCTTTGCGCGAATGCCTGGACGGGCGGCTCATCAACTTGCGGCAGATGATTCGATTGGCGACTGAGGTTTATGACCTCAATTATGCCCATCCTGATTTTGCCGTCTCGCAAGCGATGACTGAGTTGCGGCGGGGGATGTTGGGGCGATAGAGCTTGATGGGAGTTATGAAAGCTATGGGACAATCTTTCAGCGAATCGCCTGGCTCTCATAGCTCCCATAACTCCCGCTCGACCGACCAACAGCGCCAACTCAAAGACCGCCTGCCGCACACCTGGGATGCGTTCTTTGCGCGCTTTGGTCGTTTCACTGAAATTCAAGCGCAAGCGATTCCGCCGCTGCTCGAAGGCCACAATTGCGTAATCGTCTCAGCCACCGCCAGCGGCAAAACCGAAGCCGCGCTTGCGCCGTTGCTCGAATTGCACAAACAGCACCAGCCGCCCAAACATAAACTCTCGCTGCTTTATCTCGTACCTACGCGCGCCCTTGCTCGTGACTTGGCGCGTCGTCTGGCACCACCGCTCGAAAAGCTCGCCATCGGCTTGCGCGTCAAAACCGGTGACGAACCCGCGCTCAACACCGAACGTCCGCCCGAAGTTTTGCTGACTACGCCTGAGTCGCTGGATTCGCTGCTGACCAACGCGCCGCGTATGCTCAAAGACCTGCGCGCCGTAGTAATTGATGAACTTCACATCTTCGACAATACGGTGCGTGGCGATCAGTTGCGCATCCTGCTCAATCGTTTGCGCCGTTTGAAAAGCTATGCGTTCACGCGGGGCGAAGCGACGAGCGCGCATCTGCAATACTGCGCGCTGTCGGCGACGATTCACGATCCGGCGACAGTAGCCGCGCGCTATTTCAACGACGCCCGCGTCATCCAGGTCGCAGGCCAACGCGCCATTGACGCCGAACTCGTCGAACTCGAACAGCCCGAAAGGCTGTTGCACCTGTTTGCCAGCCTGCAAAAACGCGGCGTCAAAAAAGTACTCGCCTTTTGCCCCAGTCGCGCCGAATGCGAGCAATGGGCTTATCGCGTAAAGCCCGCTTCACCCTTCGGCGATAACGTATACGTCCATCACGCCAGCCTCGCGGCTTCGGTGCGTCGAATGGTTGAACAGAATTTCACGCACGCGAATGCGGCGTTGTGCTTTGCGACCTCTACGCTCGAACTCGGCATAGACATCGGCGACGTAGACCTCGTCGTCCTCATCGGCGCGCCGCGCGAACAAGACACTTTTCTGCAACGCATCGGACGCGGCAATCGCCGCACCGCGCGCACGTCAGTCGTTTGCGGTTATCGCAATCCGCTCGAACGCGCGCTGTTTCAAGTCTTCCTGCGCGGTTTCACGCCTGACGCTGCTCATCATTATTTCTTTCGCGCTTCGGTCGTCATTCAGCAGCTTTGCTCTTACGTCAAACAAAACCGTTTGGGCGAGCTTCATCCCGACGCGGCTTATGAATTGTTCGTCACGCCGCAAGGCGAACCGTTGCTGTCGCGCGAACATTACGACCGCATCATCGAACACCTGATCGCCAAAGGATTCTTCGTCGCCACTGCGACCGGCGCGGCGTTAAAACCCGGCCCGGCGTGGCAAGAGTTATTCGAGTTACGCGCGCTTTACACCAACCTGATGGATACGAGCCGCCGTTCGCTTGAAATCATCGAAGCAGAAACAGGCCGTCGTCTTGGCGAAATCGAACGCCACCTGCTGCCCGGCGAAGCGATGCTGTTCGGCGGCCACGCACGCGAGGCTACGTATCAAGTCGGACGCAAGCTGATGGTGCGCACGATTGACGCCGAAGCGCAAGCGCCGCGAATGTTCACGCCCTGGCGTCCGCTCACGCCCGCGTTGGCGCGCGCTGTCGCCGCCGAACTCGGCGTGCCGTGCGCGACGAATCCAGACGCATTGGCGATGATGATTGACGATGATGAAAACGATACGACGACATGGCTCTTTCATTGCGCAGGCGATGCTTATGGCTTGCTGCTCGGCGATTTGCTCACCAGCCGTTATCGCGCGCGCGTCGAAGATTACAACGAGCTTTACGTTGCGTTCAGCGGCACGCTGCCTGTCGGGCCAACGGATTTCACCGAACCTCAGTTGCATACGCTCTTGCGCAAACGCTGGCGGCAGTTGGAAAGCTGGTACGCCTTGGGACGCTTTCAAACGCTCTTGCCACTCGACGTACGCCGCGCCGTTGTGACCGAAGCCTTTCACCTAGCGGGCTTCGTGCAAACCTTGGGTGCGAGCGGGAATCGGGTATACTTGGAAAAAGCTGGACTCCAGCGAGTTTAACCGTAACAGGTCAGCAACTCTGACGCAGAAAGGGAAAAACGATGTTACAGACAGTTGAAGCTGAAATGGATGTGAATGGCGACATTCGGTTGCTGAAACCTTTGCACGTCACAGCGCCGCGTCGCGTGCTGGTGACGTTGTTGCCCGAAAATGGCGCGACGGCGGCGATGCCTGCATCTTTTCCTGAATCCGGGCAGCCGATAGCGGCTACGCGCGAAAGCCGTCGTCAGGAACAGATGGCGTGGTTGAAAGCCAATGCGGAAAGCCACGGCGGACAGTATGTGGCGTTAGTAGGCCAACAACTCATCAGCACCGGCGCAACGTTTCGCGCTGCGCACGAAGCCGCTTGTGCGGCGGGTTGCGCGGACGCTTTCGTCACTTACCTGCCCAAACCCGATGAAATGTTGGAAATGGGAGGCTGGCTGTGAGCTTTCAACTTAACTTCGACAGCTTGGTGAATTACGACGCGGGTCAGCCGGGCATTACGCTTGACGTATCGCTCAGGTTAGTCCGCGACACCGTCGGCTGCGAAGCTAAAGTTGATACCGGTTCGACCTTTTCCATCTTTGGCAGGAAGGTCGGCGAAGACTTGGGACTAACCATCGAAGACGGCCTCAAACGAACGGTCAGCACCGTTACAGGCAACTTCGTCGTTTACTTGCACGAAGTCACACTGATCGTGGCGGGTTTTGAACTTGATGCGTTGGTGGGCTTCGCCGCCGATGAAAGTTTTCGCCGCCACGTATTAGGACGGCGCGGCTTTTTAGATCAATCCGTAGTCGGGTTGGTTGATTACGAAGGTCGTCTTTACCTCAGCCGTTACATCCCTGAGATGTCTGGCGCTCGGCCAATAAGAAGCCAATCACAAGATTGACGCCGCCTTTTCCATCAACAAAACTGTCGCCCGTCATCCGTTTTTCACAGGAGAGCGTTGAGGGTATGAACGTGAATCAAGCCGATTACGATAGTCCGTGGAAAGAAATTTTAGATATCTTCTTCGAGGCCGCGTTCGAGTTCTTTTTTCCGGCGGCGCACGAACAAATTGATTGGTCGCGCGGTTATGAGTTTCTTGACAAGGAACTGCAAAAGATCACGGCGGACGCTGCGCTGGGCCGCCGCGTCGTAGACAAACTCGCCAAAGTCTGGCTCAAGAACGGCACCGAACTTTGGGTCTTGGTGCATGTCGAAGTGCAAGGCCAGCGCGAGACGAATTTCGCCGAGCGGATTTATGTTTATCACTCAAGGCTCTTTAACCGCTTCAACGCGCCCGTCGCCACCTTCGTGATTTTCACTGACGAAGAAGAACACTGGCGGCCTGCGGTTTATGAAACGGAATTGCTGGGTACGGAACTGCGGCTCAAGTTCGTGACGGCCAAGCTGACCGATTATCGCCAGCGGCTGGATGAACTGGAACAAAGCGCGAACCCTTTCGCAGTCGTTGTGCAAGCGCATCTGATTGCGCAACAGACGCGCGACGACGCCCGCGCCCGCATGCAGCTACGACTGGCAATGACCAGACGGCTTTATCAACGCGGATTCAGCAAGCAACAGATCATCGGGCTGTTTCGCTTTCTGGATTGGGTGCTGACGCTGCCAGAGGAATTGTCCGATGAATTCGATGAACAACTAACCGTAATCGAGGAGGAACAGAAAATGGAATACATCACATCTACTGAAAGACGCGGCATGAAAAAAGAAGCGGTAAATATCGCTTTCCGGCTATTGCAGCAGCGTTTTGGCGCATTGGATGAGGCTACGCAATCACACATTCGCGCCTTGCCGCTAACACAAGCGGAAGAACTCATAGACTCTTTGCTCAGTTTCAGTTCCTTAGCGGAGTTGAAAACGTGGCTGCAACAACATCCGCTGCCCGCCACAGCCACTGTCTAGCTCGCTTCATTAAGTTATGCTTGTTACTGAAGAAATCTTTCGAGCATTTTTGAAGTGCGAAACCAAGTCACACTTGCTGTGGTCTGGCGTGGTTGGCGAGCAGAGGGACTTTACCGATTGGCAAGCTCGTCAAGTTGAAGCGTATAAACAGAAGGGTCTCGCCCAGCCTCGCGCGAAGCTGGGTGAAGATGAGAGCTTGGTATGTGAAGGCACGCCGAGCGATTTCAAAAGCGCTAAGTTCAGCCTAGTGATTGAAACTGAGCTACAGGCAGAAGGGCTTCAGGCCAAAATTCACGCGCTGGAACGCGTCGCTCCTTCCGATAACAAAAAACATAGCTCTTATCTTCCCATCCGATTTTTTCCTAACGAGAAAATAACCAGTCAGGATAAATTGTTATTGGCCTTTGATGCGCTGGTGTTAGCGTCTGTTTCGGGGCATCAACCGTCGTTGGGGAAAATCATTCATGGTGCGGGGCAAAAGGCGACCAAAGTCCAGTTACCTGATTTGATAAAAACCGCCAAAGCCATCGTCGGCAAAATCTCCGCACAGCAAGCAAGCCCTTCGCCGCCGCCGTTGATTTTGAATAAACACTGTGTGGAGTGCGAGTTCAAAGCTCGTTGTCGTCAGGTTGCGGTTGAGAAAGATGAACTCAGTCTGCTTTCCGGGCTAAACGAAAAGGAACGCAAGAAGCAACATAGCAAGGGCATTTTTACTGTCACTCAACTTTCTTATACCTATCGCCCGCGCCGGAGGCCAAAGCGTCTAGCCTCAAAGCCGGATAATTATTCTCACGCGCTACGGGCACTCGCCATTCGGGAGAATAAAATTCACATCGCTGGCAGTCCGAAGTTGAATATCACCGGAACTCCTGTTTACCTGGATGTCGAAGGTGTACCGGATCGGGATTTTTATTATTTGATTGGGTTGCGCATCAAAAGTGGAGACGCTTATGTTCAGCATTCCTTTTGGGCGAATGATGCCTCTGAAGAAAAAGCGATTTGGGTTTCTTTTCTTCAAGCTCTGGCACAAATCGAAAACCCTCAGCTAGTCCATTACGGGAGTTACGAAACGACATTTCTAAAGCAGATGAAGCAGCGTTACGGCAACGCTGTCGAGAACGGTGTCGCTTTGGATGAGCTTATCAAAGGGGCTGTAAACGTCCTGTCAGCTATCTACGCGCAAATTTACTTTCCTACTTATTCAAATAGCCTCAAAGAGATCGCACCTTATTTGGGTTTTCAGTGGTCAGAAAGCAAGGCGTCCGGGTTGACTTCGCTTGTTTGGCGATATGGCTGGGAGATTACCGAAGACGCTGGTCTGCGGAAAAAGTTGGTTGCCTATAATGACGAAGATTGTGAAGCATTGGAGAGTGTTAGTAATGCCGTTGCTCAACTAATCGTACAACAGTCGCAAAAAATAGGCATAAATGAGAACGATGTTATTTATGCGGATTCAATGAAACGAGAGAATTTTCATCGTTATGGAGATAAAAAACTCTCGACTCCAGAGTTTGATTATGTCAATCAGGCAGCCTACTGGAACTATCAACGCGAAAAGGTATACGTGAGGTCCGGCAAACGTGTTAGACAAGCCACTCCCAAGTCTACTCGCGGGCGCTCGAAAAATCTGCCTATAAATAAAGTTATCGAATCTCAACATCCAGCGAGTTGCCCAAAATGCGGAGCGACGGAATTCCAGAAACGAGAGGCTGTGTCTAAAATTCTTTTTGATATTAAATTTAGTCAGTCTGGTGTGAAGAGATGG
>JABFSD010001201.1 GCA_013140935.1 Acidobacteriota bacterium | reverse complement strand
CGCCAGCACACCAACCCATCAACACAACCTGCTTTCGACACCGAAAAATCAACCCCCGATCAATTCAGACGGACGGCTTTACGCGCTGTGCCCGTCAGGAGAAAACCACTATGAAATCTCTCTCTCTTCGTTTCACCACGATGGGCTTGGCTTATCTGGCGCTCACGCTAGGCCTATTCGCACAGAGCGCATCCACCGAACTCACACTCAACACACCGCTCGCCCGCGAACTCAAAGCGGACGAGACGCATAACTATCAACTCAAACTCGCGGCGAAGCAGTTCGCGCACGTCGTCGCCGTGCAACAAGGCGTAGACATCGAGGTCAACGTTTACGACCCGGCGGGCAAGCTCATTGTCAGCATGGATAGCCCGAACGGTGCGCAAGGGCCTGAACCGGTGTGGCTCGCCAATCGTCCGGCGGGAACCTATCGCATCGAAGTCAAACCGTTCAGTACGCCGACTCAACCAGGGCGCGCGGGTAAATATGAAATCAAGCTGGAGGCGTTGCGCGCGACGACGGCGGCGGATGGAAAAGTCGCACAGGCCGAATCGGTTTTTTATGAAGGGTTGAAATCATTTAAGGCGGCGAGAGGCAACGATGCTGAATTGTTGCGGCAAGGCACCATCAAACTCAAAGAAGCGCTGCGCGTGTTAGGCAACGACGGCGAACCGAGTTTGCTGGCGGGAATCAAACAGATGCTTTTCAACTTCGCGCCGGGAGTGCGTTTGCCTGAGATGAACCAACTGACGAAAGTGCCCGGCACAGTGACGATTTATCACAGCGCCGACAACGGCACCGAAGCCAAACAGCAAGCCGCATTTTTTGAAAGTCTGGTGGCATTTTTTCAGCCGCGCCTGAAAACGAAACAGCAATTCAGTCTGGCTTACCTCAACAAAGCTGACTGGGCGCAGATCAGCGGCGGCCAGCCGTTTATGGTTCCTTTCATTTCGCCCGAACCGGCGACGCTGATGATGAGCAGCGATCAGCAAATGGTGAAAGGCATGCTGGGCATGTTCAAAAGCAAAGTGACGCCCGAATTGAATGAAGCTCTCATGCACGCCGGGCTGACTTATGAAAGCATCGCTCCGCTCGTTATCGAAGCAGGCGGCTATATCAACATCGCCAGTTTTTTCACTACGGACATGGTCGGCAGACTGCCCAAGCTCTGGATGAATAGCCTCGTTGAGAACTATTTGCTGCAAGCCTGGCTGGGCGAAAAGCAACCGCAACTGTTGACACGCTGGCGGCTGGCGATGCGCATACCCGGCGCGGTGATGACGCCTTCGACGCGCGAACTCGACCAGATGTTTAACCCGGGGAATATGCCTACGGCGGGTTATGCCACGAGCCGCGCCTGTGACTTAGCCGCGCAACTTTACGACACGCACAAACTCGCGTTGCTTGACGAACTCATCAAGGCTTTTCCCAAAGGCCAAAAGATTGACGCCGCTGCGGCTGAAGCGCGCCTTTATAAACTCTCACCGCACATCAAAGCGTGGGTAGATAGTTTCGGCGTCAAGTCGGCCTCGGATGCTGCGGTCATCGCCGAACAGGACGTGCGCGCGACGCTGGAACTGGCGCGCCAGGCGAGTGAGCGTTCAGACAAAAGTTTTTACGAACAATATGTGGCTGACAGTTATCTCGAAACCAACATGGACGGGAAGACCTTGACGCTGAAAGAGATTCTCGATAACTGGGTTGCGCCGCCGACTATCAACACCAAGATCACTTTAGACGAATTGAAAATCCAGGTCTTTGGCGAAACAGCCATCGCCTCTTACCGCCTCAACATACGCAGTCAACTGCCGTCGAATGAAACGTTCACAATGACTTTACGGAATACGGATGTCTTGCAACGACAGGGCGGACGCTGGCGCTTGTTGACGGAACACTATTCCACCATTCCCAAACCGCCGGTGGTCGCCAAAGTGGAGACGAAGATTCTGGACGAATACGCCGGGCGTTATCGCAACAGCGACGGCCTCACCAGCACCATTACCCGCGACGGCGACAAGCTGATCGAACTGATGGATGGCACCACCATGCCCAACGAACTCCTGCCGGAAAACGAAACGACCTTCCGTGTCAAAGAGCAAAGCTGGCAGCGCGTTTTCGTGCGCGACGGGCAAGGGCGCGTGACGCATCTGCTCGTACGCACGCCCGACGGACAGGAATTCAAAGCAATCAAGATCAAGTAAACGGTGGCACAAGCTGCCGAGCTTGTGCCGCTTGCTCATTTACCCCGTTGCGCAAATCGCGCGGCATTGGCGGTGCGGTTTTAAGCAATGCGTCAAATTGTGAATCAGCACAAGCTCGGCAGCTTGTGCCACCTTCAGGAGACGACTTATGAAACGATTACTTCCCCTCGCACTCTTACTGCTGGCCTTCACGCTTTCCGCGCAAGCGCAAACCGGCTTGGCGCTGAACACGCCGATCGCCGCTGAACTGAAAGCGAATGACAAGCACACTTATCAACTCAAACTCACCGCCAACCAGACGGCGAACATCGTCGTCACGCAACAAGGCGTAGACGCACAGGTCAACGTTTACGACCCGGCAGGCAAGCTCTTCATCGAGATGGACAGCCCCAACGGCGCGCAAGGCCCCGAACCGGTTTGGCTGGTCAATCAACCGGCGGGCGTCTATCGCATCGAAGTCATTCCCTTCATCGGCGAAGGCCAACCGTCGCGCGGCGGCAAATACGAAATCAAGCTGGCTGACTTGCGCGCCGCTACAGCCGCCGACGCCAACCTCGCACAAGCCCAGATGGCGTATATCGAAGGTACGCGCCTGAGCTTGACGCGCGGTGCTGATTCGCAAAAAGCAGCGGCGGCGAAATTGGAAGAAGCCATAAAGCTGCTCGGCAAAGACAGCGATCCGGCGTTGACCAATACGGTGCAGATGCGCATCAGATTCGTCGCGCCCTTCCTGAAATTGCAGCAAATGAAACTGACCAAAGTGCCCGGTACGGTCACGCTTTATCACAGCGCCGACAACGCGAAAGAGGCGATGGAAAGACGCGCCTTGCTCGAAAGCATGGTGAATTTTTATCAGCCCTTGCTCAAGACCAAGCTCGATCTCGAGTTCGCCGTACTCAACAAAAGCGACTGGGCCGAACTGAGCGGAGGCGCGCCGGCAATGATGCCGATCACCTCGCCCAACGCGAATTCGTTGATTACCAGCAGCGATACGCAAGCCGTAGCCGGCATGCTGGGAATGTTAAAAGCCAAAATGCCAACGGCATTGAATAGTGCGCTGGCGGCAGAAGGCTTGAGTTACGACACGTCTGCGCCACTGGTGAGCGAAGCAGGCAGCCACTTGATGATGGGTTTGCTGCTGCTCGATCGCGGCTTCGGACGTTTGCCGGAAGGCTGGATGGCGTTGCCGCTCGGCAGCTATTTGATTCACGCCTGGCTGGGCGAAAAGCAACCGCAGTTGCACAAAGGCATGCGGCTGGCAATGCAAATTCCTGGCGCGGTGATGTCGCCCAATTCGCGCACGCTGCAAGGCGTATTCAACGCCAACGACATGTTCGCGGCGGGTTATGCCTTTAGTCGCGCGGCTGATTTGGGCGCGCAACTTTACGATACGCATAAACTCGGCTTGCTGGCGGAAATCCAAAAAGCCTTTCCC
>JABFSD010000209.1 GCA_013140935.1 Acidobacteriota bacterium | reverse complement strand
TCTAAAGACAGCGTCAACGAAAACGCGGGCAGCAAGCGTCTGAAGTTGGTCAGCGTGATGTCGAGTTGCGCGGGTTCGGCGGCAAAGACATGTTGCGGAGCGATGAGGTCCAGGTTCAGGCGCGTGAGATTCAAGCGATTGGCGAGTATCGAAACGATCAGCGTCGCCGCCAATACCGCCAGCAAGAGATAAAACAAATTGTTGCCCGTGACGAAAGCAGAACCGGCCACGACGACGATCAGCGCGCCGTACATTACGCCCAGCCATGGAATGTGAAACGGCAACCATGTCGTACCCGCCAGAAACAACGATTGCGCCAGTCGCGGCAAGGCGTATACCAGAAAAAGCCCAAAGCTCGTCATGGCAACATTGCGCCAAAACGCAGCGGCCTCTACGTTGCCGTTGGACGAAGCCCACAACGCCAGCCCGAAACCGCCCAGCGCCAACCCGGCTAACGCACTGTTGACGAGCAAAAAGACCCAAGACTTTTTCGCAGAAGTTTGTGACACGGCCAGTTACCGGAAGGTGGGAATTAAAGCGGCACGCGAATCGTATTCACCATTTCGATCAACAACTTTTCAGCATCGTTGCCGCGCCGCAAATGCGTCGTGTGTTGTGCGCCTACGACGACGCGATGGGCGCACACGGGTACGACCAAACGCTTGATGTCGTCAGCGATGCAATAGTCGCGGTCTTCGGTGAAAGCCAATGCTTGCGCCGCGCGATACAACGCGAGCGCCCCGCGCGGACTCACGCCCAACTCAAACGCCGCGTACTCACGCGTCGCGGTCACGATTGCCATCAGGTAATCAACGAGTGCGTCATCCACGCGCACCTGCTTGACAGATTCCTGCAATTCGATGACTTCGCGCGCGTGCATCAGCGGACGCAACCGATCCAGCGGATGAAACTGCGATTGTTGCCGCAAGATTTCTTTCTCTTCGGCCAGCGCGGGATAGCCCAACCGAATGCGCATCAGAAAACGATCCAGCTGCGATTCGGGCAGCGGATAAGTCCCGTGATGTTCCGTAGGGTTTTGCGTGGCTAAAACTAAAAACGGTCGCGGCAATTCGTAAGTCTGGCCTTCAATCGTCGCGCGCCCTTCGGCCATCGCTTCGAGCAAGCTGCTCTGCGTTTTCGGCGTCGTGCGATTAATCTCATCCGCCACGATAAAGTTGGCAAACAGCGGCCCCGGCTTGAATTCAAAATCGCCCGTGTGTTGGTGATAAACCGAGACGCCGATGATGTCTGAGGGCAAAAGGTCGCTCGTGAATTGAATGCGTTGGAAGCTGCCGTCGAGACAGCGCGCCAGCGCCTGCGCCAACGTAGTCTTGCCTACGCCCGGCACGTCTTCGACCAGCAGGTGCCCGCCCGCCAACAAGGTCGCAATCGCCAACTGCACGGCTTCTGACTTGCCGCGAATGACGCTCTCGATGGCTTGTTGTAATTCGCCGATGCGCTGAACTTCAGTAGTAATCAAAAAAGCGTAAGGCTCCTGTTAAACAATTTGTTGAAAGTCCGCCGGGTCGAACGGGTCGAAAACCTGCAAGCCGGGAATCCAGATGAAGTCGCCTTTATTGCGACTGACCAACTTGAGTTGATGTTCCAGCGCGGTCGCGGCTACGAGCGCGTCGCCTAATGACATCTTTTTCGTCTGCCGCAAAAGGATGGCGCGATCCACAATGGTTGATAACAAAGGTAGCACCGTCACCTGTTGAAATATCTGGGTGAATTCCTGTCTGGCATAAGCGGTGAGTTTATGAAACCCCATGACTTCAAGTAGGGAAATTCCAGAAGCAGCCAACCGATGGTTCAACATCCAGTTGCGCAAAAACTGATACTGCGGCTCGATGGAATAAATGACGATGTTGCTGTCAACGATCAATTGCGGCTGTGTCATTCGCTACTCCCTGCCCGGCAAAGGCCTGTCTTCTCGCTGCTCACGCTGCCATTCCAACGGATCGCCAAAGAGTTTGTATACGTCTGTTGCGGCCAACCGATTCAAGATAGCGAACAGAGCCTCGCCCGGCGGAGCCGGTTGCGCTTCTTCAAGCACGGTAACGCTCACTTTAATTTTCTGATTAGCTTCTACTTGCGGCGGGCGCGACTGCCCCCACTCTATGTGGTCGCCTTGTACCGTTGCTTCATACGTTTCCAGCATAATGCCTCTACTTTCTTTATCGGCTTTCATCTCGCATTCACTCCCTTCCCGGCAGTGGGCGATCCTGACGAATCTCGCGCTGCCACGCGGATGGGTCTTCAATGATGGTGCGGTTAGGCATTGCCGCGATTGCCCTCATCGCATCCGCCATCGCTTCTCCTGATGGTTCTTGGGTGTCTTTCTGCAAAAGAGTAACCATCACTTGGACTGATTCGTTGCCCGCCAAATCCGGCGAAGTCTCAGTGCTCCATTCGAGCGTATTGTTGTTGTGCAGTGTTCCGTAATAAGTTTCCAACATATTTTGCCTCTCATACGTTACTGGTGACTTTACCACCCAATCGCGTAACGCCCCCGCCGCACATCCGCCCCCGCTTGAATCAGCTTGCGTGCCGGGTCATACAAAATAATCGTCGGCGCAGATGACGGAGTGAAGTCGTCGTTGATTTGCAACTTGTGTCCGCGTTTTTTCAGCGCCTCTGCGGTGGCTTCGCCAAAGCGTTTCTCTAACGTCAGCGTACCCGGATTGAACTTGTGATCGTCAAACGATGCGACGAAGTGTTGAGTTTCAAAACGCGCGGCTTCGACGGCTTCCTGCGGATTCATGCCGAACTCCAAAATGTTCAACAGCACTTGCAACATCGCCTGATCCTGATTGTCTCCGCCCGGCGTAGACATCGCTGCGAACGGCTGCCCGTCTTTCAACACCAACGTAGGTGACAGCGTCACGCGCGGACGTTTACCCGGTTGCAATTCGTTAGGATGACCCGCGACGAGCAACGCGCTTTGCAGCCGCGAAGAAATCGGAATGCCCGTGTCGCCCGCCACAAAGCTCGGTAGCCACGCGCCGCTCGGCGTAGCCGAAAACACATTGCCCGCCGCATCAATCACATTCACGCAGGTCGTATCGTTCGCGCGTTCAATTTCAGGGATTTCTGATGGCCCAATGGATAGTTGGCTGATGAGTTGCGCCAATGATTTTTTGTTCAGCGGATCGCCCGGACGCGCTTCCTGCGAAGCCGCGTTGGCGTCAATCAACGCGCGGCGCACTGTCGCGTAATCTTTCGACAACAATTCAGTGCCCGGCACTTTCACGAAACGCGGGTCGCCGTAATAACGGTCGCGGTCGGCAAAGGCCAACTTGATCGCTTCGATAACGGTGTGAATGTAATCAGGCGAATTATGTTTGAGGGCTTTCAGATCAAGCGGCTCAATGAGGTTGAGCGCCTGCAACAATACCGGACCCTGCGCCCAAAAACCGGTTTTATAAACTTCGTAACCCTTAAAGCTCACATGCGTAGGCTCTTCGACATCCGCCTTGAACGCAGCGAGGTCGTTCGCACGCAACAGGCCGCCCGCTTTTTCAATCGCGTCGCAATAACGCTTGCCCAGCGGGCCGCGATAGAAATGATCGCGCGCCGCTTGCAACGCAGCTTTGCGTCCGCGTTTTGACGCACGCTTTTCGGCGGCAACGAGTTCGCGCAATG
>JABFSD010000471.1 GCA_013140935.1 Acidobacteriota bacterium | reverse complement strand
CTGGTATACTGCGCCCGTTTTTCCGGCAAGTATTGAAACTTCATCCAAAGCAACGACGTATCGTCCCAAGATTTTGGGAAAAGATTTTGGGAAAAGATTTTGGGAAAAGATTTTGGGAAAAGATTTTGAGACGCTTTGGAAATTCGCCCCAAAACAATTCGACCCCAAACAATTCGACAAGGAACACTAATTACATGTGGCAAAGGTTAAAGCGGCTGCTTCGTTCAATTTTCGGCGGAATCATTTCAGATGCCGAAGACCCGGAATTGATCTTGCAACAATTGCTGCGCGACATGCGCGACGAAGTGCCCAAGCTGCAAAATAACGTAGCGATGGTGATGGCGAACGAAAAACGCCTCGGTTCGGACATTGAAAAAAACCAGACGCAGGTCGTGCAACTCGATAACAAAATCAAAGCCGCCATTCGCACGGGCAATGACGACATTGCGACGACGCTGATTGCACAACTGCAAACCGCCCAGCGCGGACTCGAAACCACCAAGACCCTGCACGGACAAGCCAAAATCGCCTCGACCAAAGCGCGCGAACACCTCGACAATTACATGCTGCAATTCGAGCGGCGCAAGGCTGAAGCGATGCAATTGATCGCGTCGAATCGGCAGGCGCAAATGCAGGAGCGCGTCGCGCAAACCATGGCGAGCTTTCAGGTCGGCGACAATTCGCAAACCTTCGACGACATGCGCGAAAAGATCGCCAACCGCGTGGCTTCGGCTGAAGCCAAAGCCGAACTGGCTTCGACCGGACTCGATTCGCGCATGCAAACCATTGATCGCAGCATGGCCGAAATCGAGGCGCAGGACATGCTGTCGGCTTATAAACAACAGATGGGCCTCGCTCCCGCCCAACCCGCCAATGCCCTGGGCGAAGGCGCGCCCGTCCTCAACGTCGAGAAAACGCTCGGCGCGGCTGAGATGAACCCCGAACGTCGCAAAATCGCAGAATAGTGGCTAGCAGTTAGTGGCTAGTGGCTAGTTCAAACTAGCCACTAGCCATTAGCCACTGCCCACTAGCCACTAACCAAATGGATCAGAAACCCTATTACTGGAAAGAAGCATTTAAGGAATCGGTGAATGTCGCGGGGTTGCTGCTCACAGGCATAGGCGCGGTGTTCGCCGCGACCAGTGGCATTGATCCTTTTTGGGTAATCGGCGCGGGACTCGTCGCCGAAGGCGCTTATTTAGCGACGGTACCGGCGTCCGGCTTTTATCGCCGCATCATCGCAAGTCGCAATCGCGGCTTGCTTGACGAAGTCCGCAAACAAAAGCGGATGGAGTTGATCAAGACCTTCGACCCGCGTGAACGTGAAGCCGTCGAATATCTGAGCTGGATGAAAAACCAGATCGGCAGCAACTTCAAAAAGTTCACGCGCCTTGACGAAGAGCCGCCGCAACTGCGCGAACTAGAAGCTACGTGGGAAGCCTTCGTTGATTTGCTGGATGAGTATCGTCGCCGCAAGATGCACCTGCGTTCGATCAATCGGCAGGCGGTCGAAAATCAGGCGCGGCAAGCCGAACGCACCTGGCAACAGTCCGACGACGCGACCAAACCGTTGCACGAAAAAAACGTAGAGATTCTGCGCCGCCGGTTGCAAACCTTCGATGACATCGAAAAAAGCGTGAAGCGCGTCGAAGCCCAGTTGCAAACCATTGAAAACTTTTTCGGCCTCGTGAACGATCAGGTCGTCACGATGCCTACGCCCGAACATATTGCCGCGCTCGATTTCGACGGACTGCTCTCGCAAATCGAAGTCACGCGCGGCATCTTGCAGGAAACCGCCCCGGTCATGACGCAACTCGACTCCCTCAACCGCGAAGCGACGCAATTGCGCCCTTCATTCGTCGCCGAACGACGCTAACCATTTTCTGTGGCACAAGATGATCTCTTGTGCCCTTGAGCATTACGCAAGGAACCTAATCGCTATGTTGTACCGCACTCATTCACATCAACTCTTTCTTACGCTGGCCTTGATGCTGGCCGCTTTCACCTCGCAACCTGCCCAAGCCCAGACGCAAATCGTTGATAAAGATTCGCCTATTTACATCACGGCGCGCGTCTTTCAATTGAGCGCTCCGCAAGGCAAATATCAGGAACCCAGCGATCAAATCTTTCGCGTGCCCACCGCCAATTACAGCGACGAAGCCAAATGGATGACGAATCTCAAAAAAACCTATCCGGGCTTTACGCCGGCCTTGCTGTTAACGGCTACTCCGCGCGTGTTTCGTACTTCTAAAACTTATTCCGTCAAAGTGGGACAGATGGGATTCAACTCCATTGAGGTCTTGCTCAACGGCGCGCAAAGCATTGGCGACGGTGTGACGCCCGGCACGACGCTGGTGGCTGAAGTGAACCAAAACCTGGGCGACGTGCGTGCGGTCAAGCCGATGACCTTCGCCATTCACCCCATCGAAGTCGAAAGCGGAAAGACCTATTTCTTCGTCGTGCGTGGCCTGAAACTTTCCGGCGAACAATACGTCGGATACCTGCGCAAAGACACGCCCGCCCAAAGCTATGTTGGCAGTGACGTGCTTTTACTCTTCGCTCTTTCGGTCGAACTCGAAAGACCCGTCTTGCCCGCCCGCTATTTCATGGAACGCGATTCCGTCGCCTTGCAAAAAGACGCGGCCAAAAAGGTCGAACCCGTCATCCCGGTCGAACTCGCTCAATCCGGCCTCGGCGGAAAAGTGCAAGTGCGCGTCGAGATCGCGCCTACCGGCAAAGTCACCAATGCGATCACCCACAGTTCGAGTTTTCCTGAAATGAACGAGGCCGTCATCGCCGCCGCGCGCCAATGGGAATTCGCGCCCGCGCTTTTCGCCGAAAACAAGGGAATCGTCAGCGGACTGCTCACGTTTGAATTCCCCACGGCTGCCGCGCCCGCGAAACAACAATCCAGTAAGTGAGTCGTAAAAGTGAAAAGTGAAAAGTTGAAGAGGCTTCTCGCTTTCCCCTTTCACTTTTCGCTTTTCACTTTTCACTCTCTATGACCACGCAAACTCATTCGCTCAACACCGCCGCGCAATTGCCTGATTGGGCGAACGATCTGGCGCGCAAATATCGCGCCGGCGAAGCCAATCACTTTTTGTTGCACCACAACGTTTATGACCTGACGCGCCACGGAGCCGGTTATTTGTCATTGCTCGGCTTCCTGCAAAACGCGGTGCTGGGCAACAAGCGCATCGTGCTTTACAACCGCAGCGAAGGCATCACCTTCGACAGCGACGAAACCATGCGCGCCTTTGTCGCCCAGCAAAAAGTCGCTGATCCGTTGTTGAACATCCAGAACGCCAGCCAGTTGCCGCGCGATCCGGCCAAAGCCCTGCCGATGATCGAACGCTTTCTCTATTACGGCGACCGCGTAGCCGTCATTCTGAACTTTCTTGAAACGATTTTTCCGGCGGGTGAAATCAGTTACCTCTCTGGCGAAGACCGCACGACGCTCGTCACGCTGCAACGCTGGATGACCAGCGCACGGCTGATGGATACCGACAACCTCGTGCTGATGATCGCCGAGTCGCAATCGGACGTACACGCGCGCATCCGTGAAAACTCGCGGCTCGCTTCGGTCAAGATTCCTTATCCCGACGAAGCGCAGCGGCTGGCTTATTTGCAGGACTTCCTCAAGAC
>JABFSD010000260.1 GCA_013140935.1 Acidobacteriota bacterium | reverse complement strand
TGTTAGCCCATGCATCAGCTTGGTCAGCGCGCGCATCGGCTTGCTCTTTAAGCAGCCGTTCTTGCTCTTTGAGCAACCGTTCTTGCTCTTTGAGCAGGCGTTCTTGTCCAGCTACTTCGCGGTCGGTGGGCAGCAAGGTTCCGTCTGGCTTGGCCCAACGCAACCAAGTACCCGTAAAGCCTTGATAAGTGCCTTCCCATTGCACCAACGCCAAGCCGGTAATCGGGCTGTCAAACTTTTCCTGGCGATTCGCGCCGATCGTGGGCGTGAGCGGCACGTATTGGCCTTGTTGCCGCGTGAAGCCCGCCAACTCGCCGCTGTATGGATCGTAGTAAAAGTATTCCTGCACCTTCACCTGGTCGCAATAAATCTGCTTCTTCTCTGTCTTGTCGAATTCGGCAGTGCTGGCCGAAAGTAATTCGATGATCAGATCAGGGGTTTTGCCTTCTTCTTCCCACACGACCCAGCTTTTGCGCTGGCGGCTGCCGTCAACCCCCTGCACGAGGAAAAAGTCGGGGCCGCGAAAGTCGTTCTTCTTGATTTGCTGCTCGCTGAAATAAATGAACGTGTCGCCGCCAGCATAAAAATCCTCTCGCCCAATCCAATACAGTTTGAGGGCTTCCAGCAAGAGTGCGATTTGATAAAAATGGAGTTGGGTTTCCATAGACTCTCCGTCTTCGTATGGCAATTCGTCTTGCGTCGGAAGCGGCAGATTGGCAGGCGCGTAGCCTGCCAATCCGACCGCCGCCATCGCACCCGATGGCAAAGCCGTTTCACTGGAGATCAATCTGGGTTCGCTCATAACTACCTCACTTACTTCAACACGATCACGACGCGCCGATTCGCGGCCTTTTCCGCGTCGCTGCGATTCTGGTTGTTCGGCAGCGGACGATAAGAGCCGTAACCTTCGACGCCTTCTAACCGCTTGTCATTGATGTTGATGCCGGATGGATCGGAATCTTTCAACCATTGCCAGACCGAACGCGCGCGTTCGTTCGAGAGACGCAAGTTGGTGTTGGCGTCGCCTACGTTATCGGTGTGGCCTTCGACCGACACTTTCGTATCAGTCGCGCGAATCAGCAGGCTGCGGATTTCCTGCAACGTCGCCATCTCTGACGGCTTGAGTTTCGCCGAACCGCTGTCGAAGGTCAGTTGGAAATTCGATTTGACGACCGTACCCGTGGTTGCGCGGTTGCCCATATCGGCTTGATAGACCGGCGCGGCGCTGCGTTCGTCGGTGATCTCTTTGATGAAGCTCAAATCAACCACTGACGCCAGCGGCGTAATCGTCGGCAGCCGTTCGGGCAACAACTTTTGCAACCGCTTGCCGTGGTCGTTGTAACTGATGCCGAAAATCGAACGCTCCAAGGGTTGCGAACCGTCGAGTCCGAACAGGTGACGCACTTCGGCAATGTTATTCACACGCGAACCGCCGAGCGGTACGTTGTCTTCGACGACGCCGTTAAAGTATTTGTGCCAGAAGCTCGGCCCTTTGCCTTCCATGTTAAAGACGAGCGAGTTCAACGCGGCGACGCGGTCGCGCAAATAATTGTCATCGGTCTTGATGCGTTCGTTCGAACGCGCCACGCAACGCAACAGCGTCTTGACGTAATCGCGATGTTGATTCAACCAGTCTTCGTTGCCGAACAGGATGTGCGGCATCATGTAACTGTACTCTTTCGTCGAAACGATCTTCTGCACCTTTTCGCTTTTGCCTTTGTAATTGACGGTCGCGCGTTCTTTGACCGCCGTCACGTCGCCGGGCGTCCACGTCGCAACGGCGTCAAGCTGATGTTCTTCGTTCGCGCCTGTCGCGCGATTGCGCAAACTGACTTTGCCGTTCAGCACGTATTTCTGCGCGGCTTCGATGTGGTCTACGGCATTGACGAAATTGATCGCGTCGGGGTCGTAAACCTGTTCGTTCGGATTCACCGGAATCTGATTGTCAGCCGCCCAGTTGACCGTGACGTTCCAATCGCAATAAGGCACGGCAGTCACTACGACGGAGCCACGCGCGAGTTGCGGGTCGCGCTTCCACGATTCGGGGCCGATCAAACAGTCTTCGCCGAATGAGTAACCGCTCGACCATACGACTTTGGCCTTGTTGCCGCGCAGCAATTTGTTCGCGCCTGCGATGTCTACGGCAGCTTGATCGCCCGTCGTCGTCACGAGTTGCATCTGCCCCGCCGCCAGCGCCTTGATCTGTTCTGCCGTATCGTTTTGCACGACCAATCGCGTATTCGTGATGCCCGCCTGACACAAGCAACTGTCAGTGTGATCGCCCGATTTGCCGGGGCCGCCAACGGCATCAATGATTCCGCTGACGGTTTGCCACGTCCAGATGCCGATGGTGACTTCGGGGTTATCGTTGGTGCGTTGCGGCGCAGCCACCGCCGAAGCGGGCAGCGCGGTGCGCGTGATCTCTTCGATGTTTTCGCGCTTGTCGGGTACGACGGCTTGCCGCTCGTTCGTCGTGGGATTGAGCTTCTCGAAAATACCGAGTTGCTTGAAGCCTTGATACAGCAGGCCGAGCATAACTAATACGATGAGGATGATGGCTCCGGGGCCTAATTGCAGACGACCGATTCTCATAACAGAAATCTCCTTGGGGCTTGCTAAAAACAGTTTGAGCGCGCGCCATTTTGGACGTGCCCGAAAGTAATCGAATGATTGCGAATATAAAAAGGGAATGCCGCGAATTATGGTCGCGCCTCCGCCAACGAAAAGCAGAGAGCGAAGGCTTTGGGGAAGAGGTTGGTCATAGCTTTCCTTTTTTTCTGCCGTCGGGCGTAACGCGAAACTGCTGTTACTGCTGGAATCGGCGTGAAATCTACCGCAACGATACGAGAAAGGCTATGGCAAAGATTCAAAATGCGGAAGGCGGTGCGTACCCAGGTTTTTAATTCGAGGCTCTTACGTCCAACGCGCGCCAACGCATCGGCGTGATGAGTCTGAACGAAACAAACGGCGTCAGTCCGTCATACACCACGACCGGCGTATCTTTCGGCATCAGTTTGGCGAGTTCGGCGGCGGCAAACATCGGCACGCGCACACAGCCATGACTGGCGGGTTTCGTCGGGATTGATTCAGAGCCGTGAATGGCGAGGCCGAGAAAAAGATAGTTGGGAAAATACATCATGCCCAACGGGCTTTTGTGCCATCCGGCAATTTTGCGTTGGACGTTGAAACGTCCCGGCGGCGTGATGGCGTCGCGCGTCCAGCCTTCCGACGTGAACTCTTCGCCGCTGCCGGTCGAGACGGGCAACACGTGCGTGACGCGGGCTTCGTCATTGACGATGAATAAGACCTGTCGGCGCAAATCCACTTCGATGTGAGCGGGGCCGTCTTCGCGCGGTTCGGGACGACGAGCGAAAAGCAGATGCTCATACACATCGCGCGTGAGTTTGCCGGTGAGCGGCAGGTTTTCTACTTTTTGAAAAGCGGTGAGCGCGTGGCGCGAAGATTCGTCCCACAGGCCGTCGGCGCGTTTGAGCCAATAGCCCAGCGCGGCGAGTTGGAATTCGGCTTCGGTCAATTCAAAACGCGTGAGTGGACGCGGTTTCGGTGATACGGCTTTTTTAGAGCTTACGGTTTTGATAATGACGCGGCGGGGACGCGAGGCTGGTTCCTGTGCCACACCGATAACG
>JABFSD010001220.1 GCA_013140935.1 Acidobacteriota bacterium | reverse complement strand
CGCCGCCGGACTCGCGCACGAAATCAAAAATCCGCTCGCGGGCATTCAGGGCGCGATGGACATTTTGTTGATGCGTTGCGACGACAACCACTCCGCGCGCGAAGTTCTCACCAACGTCAAGCACGAAGTCCAGCGCATCAACGACACTGTGCAAATGTTGCTGGCGCGCGCGCGTCCGCGTGAACTCAAGTTCCGTCAAGTCGCGCTCAATGACGTAGCCCAACAAGCCGTCAACCTCGCGCGCGCCGGACTCAGCGGCGACCATCGCCATCGCATCACGATTGAGTTCGCACCCGGCGACCACGCGCCCGTCTTAACGGTTGACGCAGCGCAACTCGAAGACGCCATCCTCAACCTGATTCTCAACGCCGTCGAAGCCATCGAAAGCGAAGGACACATTCGCGTCGCTGTCACGCCCAACGAAAACGGCACGCATACGATCATCAACGTCACCGACACCGGACGCGGCATTCCGCCCGAAAGCATGGCGCGCATCTTCAGCCCGTTTTATACGACGAGCGCCAACGGCACGGGATTGGGACTGCCCGCCGTGCGTCGCATCGCCCGCGCGCATGGCGGCAAGGTCGAGGTTGATTCGACAGTCGGCAACGGTGCGACTTTCTCGATTCACTTGCCCCACAAATAACGATGGGAGTTATGGGAGTGATGGGTGCTATGGGAAAAATGTGATCTCTCCCATCTCTCCCATCTCTCCCATCACTCCCATCACACCTATCAAACTTTCACTGCGCAATTTTCCCGCTACCGTCGCGCCAATTTCCGCAAACCTTCACGCCAAACGCACGGCACACACCTTGCAAACTCTCACGACGGAGGCTGCGAGACCGCACACATCGCAGGG
Source organism: Acidobacteriota bacterium (assembly GCA_013140935.1). GTDB lineage: Bacteria > Acidobacteriota > Blastocatellia > RBC074 > RBC074 > JACPYM01. The sequence continues at coordinate 2,787 of JABFSD010001220.1, read as the reverse complement.
TGTCTTTATGATTCAACTCAAACGCATCTTGTATCCGACCACCGCTTTGCAGCAGGGCGATGAAGCCTTGCCTTACGCCGTCGCGTTGGCGCGCGCTTATGACGCAAAGTTGTTGCTCTGTCATTGTATTGAACCCGTGCCAATGACTGCTGAAGTGGGCTGGATGACGGCGCGCCAAGATGTGCGCACCGCTGCTCAATTGCGCGGCCTCTTGCCTGCTTGCGATGTGCCTGCGGTGCAAGTGTTGATGGAAGACGGCGATCCTGCGGTTGAGATTCCGCGTCTCGCCGCCGAACACAACGCCGATTTGATCGTGATGCGTTCGCGGCGTCGTCCGCGCGCGGCGGCCTTGTTGGGTTCGACCGCTGAAGCCGTTTGCCGCACCGCGCCTTGCCCGGTGTTGGTTACGCACGAAGCCGAACGCGAATGGGTGAATCCGCACGACAACACCATCGCGTTGCGCCGCATTTTGGTCGCGCACGATTTCTCGAACGATGCTGAGTTGGCGTTTAACTACGGCTTGATGCTGGCGCAGGAATATCAGGCCGAACTGCATTTGCTGCACGTGCTGCCTTTCGCCTCCGTACCCGGCATGACGACCATCCCTGAAAGCCAGGCGAGCGCGATGCACCAGGCTGCGCGGCGTTTGCAATCCGCCGTGCCTGCTGAAACTTACCTGTGGTGCGAAGTCAAACACGCCATCCGTTGCGGGCAGCCTTACCGAGAAATTTTGACCTATGCCGAAGAGCAACAAATTGATTTGATCTGTCTGGGCGTCAGCGGCGCAGGCTTTGCGATGCGCGCGCTGTTCGGTTCGAACGCCGACCGCGTGTTGCGGCAAGCGCCCTGCCCAGTACTCATCACGCGCCCACTTAAACCACTGTTCAAGACTGGAGAAACATCATGAAAATCTTATTGGCCGTAGACGGTTCTGATTACAGCAAGCGCGCTGTCGAATCTGTCGCAACGCGTCCGTGGCCTGCTGACAGCGAAGTGAAAGTGTTATCGGCGATTGAATTGCCCTTCACGCCTACGCCTGAAACCTGGGCGTTGCCAGATAGTTATTACGCGCAGATGGAAAAGAATTCACGCGAAAGCGCAACAAAGGCTGCGCAAGAGGCTGCGAATCGTTTGGCGCAAAACAGTGCGTCGCAACTGCGCATCAGCACGGCAACCGAATTCGGCTTGGCGCGCGAAGTGATTCTCGACACGGCGGAAAAGTGGGGCGCTGATCTGATCGTGCTGGGTTCGCACGGATACAACGCCTTCAAACGTTTCATGCTCGGTTCGGTTTCGCACGCGGTGGCTACGCACGCGCACTGCTCGGTTGAGATCGTCCGCGAACGAAAGGCGGCGCAGGCATGATTTCCGAACTCGGCGAAAACGAAGCGCGCGCGCTGTTGCAACGCCACTCGCTCGGAAGGCTCGGCGTATGCGAGCGCATTCCTGACGACGAACATAACCGACCTTACGTCGTGCCGGTGAATTATTGGTACGACGACAACTCGGTCTATGTGCATTCGTTGCCGGGGCGCAAGCTGCGCGCGTTGCAGGCCAATCCACACGGATGCTTGCAGGTGGACGAAATCGAAGACGCCTATCGCTGGCGCAGCGCATTGGCTTTTGGGTTGTATGAAGAAGTCACCGACGCCGCCGAACGCGACCGCGTTTTGACGGAGCTATTCAAACGCTTGCCGCATCTTTCGCCGGTCGAGTCGCGCATGAAGAAAGGACTGGACGAAACGATTGTTTTTCGGCTGCGCCTGACCAGCGTCACCGGTGTTTTTGAAAAGTGGTAACAGGAATCAACAGAAGGAGGAATTATGACAATCGCAATCGAACGCTCCGCCTGGAGCGGCTATCTCAAGGATTTCAATCACCGCAACGCCGGACGCACTACGCGCATGGAGGTCTTCGGCGAAATGGGTGCGCAACCAACCGAACATGATTTGGCGTTCAACGGCATCGCCCTTGAAGAACACGGACACGACGCTCCCAAACTCGAAATCATGCTCGGCACTGACACGCGGCATCTAACGCACAACATCACGAACGTCACGCAACTTACGCCCAAGCAGTCGGCGGACGGCAGCGATGAAACGCTCGAAATTCAAGACGCCAGTGGCAATCGCACCTTGTTGAGTTTCACCGCGCACGCTTTGTTGAGTGCTGCTGTTTAGTTCCTCTCTCGCCGTTGCGCTTCTTAAACGTAGCCCGTCTCCCGGCTGCTTCTCCACGTCGCAACGATTGCACTGCCCAGCCCGACGGCCCCACGCTGCGTTGGGCTTGGGTACGCGGATGACGCGGGTGCGGCGGATGGCCGCGGATCGAACAACAAATCCGCGAGAATCCGCCGCATCCGCGTCATCCGCGTATCTATTTCCTTTGGTTCCTTTGGCTCACGATGCACGTCTCAATCAACCAGCAACCTTACGAATTCGCCGACGGCTTGACCGTGCTGCAAGCCTTGCGCGCCGCACGCATCGAAGTCCCTACGCTCTGTCACGACGACCGCTTGAAACCCGCAGGCGATTGCCGCATGTGCCTCGTCGAGATTGCCGGACACTCGCGGCTCGCTACGGCCTGCAACACATCGTTGACTGAAGGAATGCAGATCGAAACCGATACGCTCGAACTCATCGCCGAACGCCGCGCGCTGTTGCAAATGTACGCGCAACGCTATCCTGCCGCTGCCGTGCGCGACTTCCCCGACAAGCCGCTGCATCGTTACCTCAACGAAGCGCACCTGCTCACCGAATGTCTCGGTGACGAAGACCCGCAACGCAT
>JABFSD010000146.1 GCA_013140935.1 Acidobacteriota bacterium | reverse complement strand
TCTCGCAGGCGCATTATTGATTTTGCTCGGTGCGGTTAATGCGCTGTTCGTCTTGCGGCGGGTTGAAGTGGTGGCAAATGTTTAAGCTGAGTACTGATGCAAATAGATTCGCGGATGACGCGGATGCGGCGGATTTTCGCGGATCATTTGAAAAAGATTTTGCCGAAAAAGAATCCGCGCTGATCCGCCGCATCCGCGTTATCCGCGTACCCATTCTAGAGGTCTCCCCAATGCTTCGTTTGTCTCTTTTGTTTTTGCTTTGCTGCTCGCTCACCGTTTCGGCGCAACGATTGGAATTCGCGCCTGGCGCTGATTACGACCAACGCATTCCTACGTTGAAACAGGTCACGGGCTTTGCGTTGGGCGAACACGTCACGCCGCCCGAAGAAATCACGCAATACCTGAAAGCACTGCAAGCCGCCGCGCCCGAACGTACGCGGTTGATCGAATATGCGCGCACCTGGGAAGGCCGCCCGTTGCACGCGCTGTTGATTGCGAGCGTTGAAAACGCCGCACGCCTCGACGCAATTCAAGGCGGGATGCAGCAACTCGCGCATCCGCAAAAGCTCTCAGTCACTGAAGCCGAAAAGCTCGTCCGTGAATTGCCGCTGATCGTCGCGTTGATGCACGGAGTTCACGGCAATGAAATTTCGAGTGGCGAAGCGGCGCTGGCCGAAGCCTATCACCTGCTCGCCGCGACCAATGACGACAACGTCAAAACGATTCTGGCGAATTGCGTAGTCTTAATTGACCCGATGCAAAACCCTGATGGACGCGCGCGCTTCGTCTTTCAAAACCTGTTAGGACGCGCCGCCGCGCCCGATGCCGAACCTGCCGCCGCTGAACACGACGAGCCGTGGCCGGGCGGACGCAGCAATCATTATCTGTTCGATCTCAACCGCGACTGGTTCGCACAAACCCAGCCCGAATCGCAAGGCCGTACGAAACTCTTGCAAGCGTGGCCGTCGCAAATCGCCGTAGACTTGCACGAACAAGGCGCCGATTCGACTTATTACTTTCCGCCTGCGGCGCAGCCTTACAACCCTTATCTGACCAAAGCGCAATTGGATTGGTATGAATCGTTCGGCAAGGCCAATGCCGCGCGATTTGACGAACGCGGCTTCGCTTATTTCAACCGCGAAGTCTTCGATGCGTTTTATCCGGGTTACGGCGTGTCGTGGCCTTCAGCGCAAGGCGCACTGGGGATGACGTTTGAAATGGCTTCGGCGCGCGGGCTGTTGGTGCGGCGCGTAGACGACACTTCGCTGACTTACCTCGACGGAGCCGTGCGCCATTTCACTTCGGCGATGACGACGGCGTTGATGGGCGCGAAAAACCGCGAACGTTTGTTGCGCGACTTTCTGACCTTTCGTCGCACGGCGGGCGAAGGCGCAACGAAGGCTTATGTGCTTGCGCCGGGACGCGATAAAGCCCAGGCCGAACGCCTCGCGTTGTTGCTGATTGATAACGGCATCACGGTGCAACGCGCTTCAGAAAGTTTCACCGTCGGCGCGCGAACCGTGCCTGCCGGAGCCTTCATCATTCCCTTGCCGCAACCCGGTGGAATGCTCGCGCGCAACTTGCTCGACCAGAACGTCGCGCTCAACGCTGAGTTCATGCAAAAGCAGGAAGAGCGCCGCCAGCGCCGCTTGCCCGATCAGATTTATGACATCACGGCATGGAACGTTCCGCTGATGCACGATGTCGAATGCCTCTCCGCTGACCGTGCGCTCACTGTCAAAGCCAATGAACTAAAACGCGAAGACCTGGCGAATCCGCTGCGCGTTGAACCGTTGGCGAAAGCGATTGTCGGTTACGCCTTGCCGTGGAGCGCGACCAGCGCCGTCGTCGTGATCGAAGCCTTGCAGCAAGGCATGTTCATAGAGTTTCTCGCGCCTTCGTTCACCATCGCCGGGCGCAAGTTTGAGCGCAGCACTGCGTTTTTGCGCAAGGCTGAAAACGCAGCCGACATGCCTGAAAAACTCAATGCACTGGCCGCCAAACATCACGCCGAAATCATCACGCTCAATTCGGCTTTTATTGACGAAGGCGTTTCACTCGGCAGCAATCAAACGATGACGCTCAAGACGCCGCGTGTATTGTTGGTGTGGGATGCGCCTGCTTCGAGTCTGTCGGCGGGCTGGGCGCGCTTCGTGTTAGAGCGTCGCTTTCATCAAAACGTAACCGCTGTCAGAACCAACTCGCTGGCGCGCGTTGATTGGCGGCGTTACGACGTGATCGTGTTGCCGAGCGGCAATTACGCGACGGCGTTGAACGCTGACGCGGTTCGGCGTCTGAAAGATTGGATGTCGGCGGGCGGTACGTTAATCACTTTGGCTGAAGCATCGCGTTGGGCGGCGCAAGAGGCGACGGGATTATTGGATACGCGCACCGAAATGCGCGACGGCAAGGCTGTGAATGAAGCGGCTGACAAACCGCCCGCTACTCAAACGTTTTTTTATGACAAAGCGATTCAACCCAACCGTGAAGCACCTGAGAATACGCCGGGCGCGTTGTTGCGCGTGAAACTCGACGAAGACCACTGGCTGTCGGCTGGCACTGACGGCGAACTGCAAGCCCTGGTCGAAGGTACGCGCGTATTCTCTCCGATCAAACTCGACAAAGGCCGCAACGTAGGAATTTACGGTACGCCGAATAACTTGCTGGCTTCCGGTTTTATGTGGCCTGATTCAACGAAACAGTTGCCGCAAAAATCTTTCTTGATTCATCAACCTTACGGACAAGGCCATTTGATCGCCTTTGCCGAAGACCCGAATTATCGCGCTTATGTCGAAGGCACGATGTTTTTGTTTCTCAATGCGGTGCTGTTGGGCGCGGCGTATTGATGCATTGGCGAACTTTATGGCAGCAAAGAAAACTGTGACGAAGAGTCCGGCACCGCTGGCGCCTTTTACCAATCTGGAAGAGCGAATTCATTTTATGCGGGGCCAAAAAGTAATGTTGGATGATGACTTGGCGGCACTTTACGGCGTCACCACCAAGCGGTTGAACGAGCAAGTGCGGCGCAATCGGGAACGTTTTCCTGAAGACTTCATGTTTCAACTGACCGCCGAAGAGGCGGAATCTTTAAGGTCGCAAATTGCGACCTTAAAGAAAGGGCGAGGCCAGCACCGAAAATACCTGCCCTTTGCTTTCACAGAACATGGCGCAGTTATGCTCGCCAGTGTACTGAGCAGTCCCATCGCCATCGAAGCCAGTATTCAGGTGGTGCGAGCCTTCGTGCGGCTACGTTCCATTTTGGCTGCCCACAAAGAATTAGCGAAGCGCCTCGAAGCTCTGGAAAAAAAGACCAAACAGAATTTTGACGTGGTGTTCAAATTGCTGGCACAGGTGATCGCTGAAGCAGAAGCACCGAAAAAGCGTATTGGCTTTCGTCTCCCGGACGAACGCTAAATTCTCGCAGTTTTTTTCGTATTCAGCGTGGGTCAAAACGTAGCGCACATAACTATACTGCGCGGGCTTTATCCCAATCATTATTTCCAAAGGCACGATGTTTTTGTTTTTCATGCGGAGTTGTCGGGAGCGGCATATTGAGGCGAATCAGAAGAACAAATCAGGCGCGACTTTGAACCGTTCTCCCAATGCCTTGGCTTGCGCTTTGCTGATAGTGCGTTTGCCGCTGACGGCTTC
>JABFSD010000852.1 GCA_013140935.1 Acidobacteriota bacterium | reverse complement strand
ATCAGCACAAGCTCGGCAGCTTGTGCCACCTCTGAGGAACACCCCATGACCCCTGAAAACACCCTCTCTGCCGTCGCTCCCGTCGCCGCGCAAGAACGCATCCAGTCAATGGATGTGTTACGCGGTGCGGCGGTGCTGGGCATTTTGTTGATGAACATTTTGAGCTTCGCATTGCCGGGGCGCGCTTATGCCGACCCGTCCATTGCGGGCGGCGACACCGGATTGAATTGGGCGTACTGGTTCGCCAACCAGGTTTTCTTTGAAGGCAAGATGCGCGCGATTTTCTCGATGTTGTTCGGCGCGGGTACGGCCTTGTTTATTGCGCGCGCCGCAGAACGGGGTGCGGGTTTGCGCATCGCCGACATTTATTACCGCCGTACGATGTGGTTGATCGTTTTCGGTTTGTTGCACGGTTATTTCGTATGGGGCGGCGACATCCTTTATGCCTACGGCGTAGCCGGTCTGCTGCTCTTCCCGTTGCGGCAAGCGAATCCGAAATGGTTGCTGGCGCTGGGCGTATTTCTCGTGCTGGCCGGTAGTGCGAAGTACTATTGGGACGATTACGAAAACCTGAAGCTGCGTAACAAAGCCATGGCCGTGCGCGCACTCGAAGCGCAGGGGAAGCCGCTCACCGAAGAACAAAAAGAAGACAAAAAGAAATGGGATGACAAGTGGAACGATCTCAAACCCAGTGGAGCCGCGCTCGATAAAGAACTCAAAGCCAAAACCGGTAGCTATTGGCAACACCTGCAATATCGCTGGCCACGCATTACCGACGGCCACGGCAACGGATTTTATCAATACGACTTTTACGATTGCGGCGGAATGATGCTCATCGGCATGGCGTTGTTCTTGATGGGGGTTTTGACGGGCGCGCGTGACACGGGCTTTTATGCGCGGCTGGCGCTGTTCGGTTACCTCGTAGGCGGCTCAGTCAACGCTTATGCCGGTTGGTATTGGTCGCGCAGCGGTTTCGATCCGGTCGAAGGCCGCATGGTGGGCGACCTCGCTTACGACTTTGGCCGCTTGAGCATGGCACTCGCTCACCTCAGCGTACTGGTCTTGCTGGTCAAGCATGGTTGGTTGGTGGCGGCGACACGACGGCTCGCAGCCTGCGGACGGATGGCGCTCACTTGCTATCTATTTTCCAACCTCGCGGGTACGACGATTTTTTACGGCCACGGCTTCGGATTGTTCAACAAACTGCAACGCTATCAGTTGCTCTATGTCGTGTTTGCGATTTGGGCGTTGCTGTTGCTCGTGAGTCCGATCTGGCTGCGGCACTTTCGCTACGGGCCGATGGAATGGGTGTGGCGTTCGCTGACCTATTGGAAGAAACAACCGATGCGATTGTTGGCGAAAGAAGCTGCGCCGCAATTGGAACCTTCAACCGTTGCCTAAATGGTGGCGCAACTTGCCAAAGTTGCGCTGCTTCACTCACCGAAGCCATGAGGCTCACGGGCGAAACCAATTTCGTAAATTACCACGCGGCACAAGCTCGGCAGCTTGTGCCACCGTTTTCAAACAAAACAAGGAACTCAAATCATGAAAAGAATATTGATGATAGTCGCATTGATGGGAACGGCGTTGCTGGCTAGCGATGGCTTCGCACAAAGCAAAGGCAAGCAGGCTGAACCCAGGCAAGCCGTCGAAGGCGATGAAATTTGGGTCGTCGTCAATACGATCAAGGCCGACAAACGCGAACAATTCGAAAAATGGGTCTTTGAAATCTTTTGGCCCGCCGGAATGAAGCTGCCCGCCAAAGAGCGTGCGGTGTTTGAACAGACGCGCGTGTTGCGTCCGATCAAAGCCAACGCCGACGGCACCTGGACTTACATTTACCTGATGGACCCATTGATCCCTGGTGCTGAATACAACATCAGTCGCTTGCTCAAACGCATGTTCGATGAAGCCAAGGCGCAGGAATACGGGCGGATGATGTTTGAAACTTACGCCAAGCCGCAAACCAGTTACGACATGAAACAAGGACGCTCGCTTAACCAATAGGAGACACCATGAAAAATCTACGTTTACCCCTTTCCCTGCTCATCGCGCTGACCTCGTGGTTGGCGGCTTGCACGACGCCTGCCAATTCCCCCTCCGCGTCTACTCCCTCGACAGCGCCCGCTTCATCAGCAAGCACGGAGGCGGGCGCTTCAGCCCATTTGCCGAAGCCGGATTACGCGGCCATCGCGCAAAAGGTGGTCGCGCAATGCGCCAACATTCAGGAAGGCGAGATTGTCCAGATCAACGGCGAAGTCAAAGACCACGAATTGTTACGCGAGCTTTCATTAGCCGTCAGCAAACTGGGCGCGTTCCCGTTGCTGCAAATCTATAAACAGGACAATGAGTGGCAGAAACGGGTGATGCAGGAAATGCCCGCCAAGTGGGACTCACAGACCAATCAACTCGGTCTCAAACTGGCCGGCTTCGTCAACGCCGAGATCGTGTTATTCAATGGCGAAGCCGCCAATCTGTTTGAAGACTTTCCGCAAGAGCGGATGGAAGCCAGAATGAATGCGAATAAGCCGATTGGCGAATTGCGCCGCCAGCGTGGCGTCCGCAACATTCAACTCGGCGCCAATAGCTTGTATCCGTCGAAAAACAATGCCGAGCGGCTCGGCCTCACGCAAGCCGAGTTGGCGCAAATCTTCTGGAACGGCATCAACGCCGATTACGCGCAACTGCAAGCCGAGGGCGAGAAATATCGTCAGTTGCTCGCCGCCGCTAAAGAAATCCATCTCACGCACCCCAACGGTACCGACCTCAAAGTCAAAATCGAGAAGCGCCCTGTGTTCGTCAGCGACGGCGTCGTTTCTGCCGAAGATGTCAAACGCGGCCACCCGGCGACGACGGTCTTTCTGCCAGCGGGTGAAGTTTACGTCACCGCCGTGCCGGGCACGGCGGAAGGCCGCTTCGTAGTGGATCACGAGTTGTACGTCGGCGCTTCGGGCAGCACGCCGATTGAAGGGCTGACCTTCGATTTCAAAGCGGGGAAGATGGTTTCCGCGACGGCGCGCTCCGGTTTGGAAGCGTTCAACAAGACTTATAACCGAGTCACGGGCAAACGGGCTGAGGGCAAAGACGAATTCGGCGTCATCAACCTCGGCATCAATCGCAATCTGGTGTTGGGGCCGAAAGCGAAAAGCGGCGATTACGCGCCCGCTGGAATGGTCACGGTCGGTTTCGGCGGCAACGAACAGTACGGCGGCACGAACAAGGCGGCGGGCGGCTGGGAATCGAACCTGCCGGGCTGCACGTTGAAGCTCGACGGCAAGGTCGTCGTCGAGAACGGCGTATTGAAATAAACGGTGGCGCAACTTCGCCAAAGTTGCGCTCTCGGCAATCGAATGCATCCACGGCAACGCGAGCCTGATGCGTTCTGGTGCTTGATTTATCGCATTCACAATCAACGCAACTTTGGCGAAGTTGCGCTACCGGTTCGCGGCGGCCTTTCGTGACGGGGGCGTGATGGGCTTCAACCGATGTCATCGAACGAAAGGCCGCTGCGACATCCACTTTTTGCAAACGATGAAATATGACGTGGCGCAGACTTATGGTCTTTGAAGAATTGATTTAACCAAACAGTATCCGCCACGGGGGACACGGGGATCACGGGGGAAATCATAGGGTTAGAGGTCTTCCCTGTGATC
>JABFSD010000627.1 GCA_013140935.1 Acidobacteriota bacterium | reverse complement strand
ACGCTAACCAAAGTGCCTGGCGTTGGGCGGCTGTTTCGTTCGCGCGCAACAACCGCCGCATCGTCACTGCCCCCAGCGCGTAACCTTGCTGAGATTTTAGAACGGCAACGCAACGCGCCCGTTCCGTTGTCCGACATCAAGCCTTCGCAGCTTGGCGGATTGTCTGCCGACACGACGCTTGGACGTGCGGCGGGCATCAAACAAGCGAGTCTTATCACTCCCACCGCAACACAAAGCCTTGCGGCATCCGGTCTAACGGTTGGCGGCGGGCTGCTCGGCACACTGGCCGGCGGACGCTCGCAAGTCGGCCAATTGTTGGGCGGCGTTGGCGGAACCTTGCTTGGCGGCGCAGCGGCAGCCAGCGGCATCTTCGGCAGTGGTATCGCGGCGGCACTTCCTGCGTTTTTCACGAATCCAGTCACAGCCGTTATTGGCGCGGGCTTGATTGCAACGGCACTGATATTGAACTTGCGCGCGAAGCGTGACATCACAGCCTATCGGCCTCTGATTCTTTCCGAGTACGCGCTAAACGTGAAAGACAACAAGGTGCTTGAGGGCGTGCGCGAAGTCGGAAAACAGAAATTCGGAAAGGAATACAAAAAACATCGGCTTGAAACCGTCCGGCTTGATGAAACGAAAAATATCCTGCTTGCCTACGCGGAGAGAACGGGGCAGTCCGGGAACAACAAATTGCAAGGACAGGCGTTGCTCGATCCCAACAATCCGCGCAATCGTTTCGTGGTCAATCCGATTGGGCGATTGCGCGGCGGGCTTGTCCCTGCCCTCAGTATGGCCGCAACGCTGGCGGTCTTTCCCAACGCTGAAATGCCTGCTCATCGCATCGCGGGCGGCACGGTGAATGCGCCAGTGCGCGGACGCGATCACGTTCCGGCGCTGTTGGACGGCGGAGAGTTTGTTGTTACCACGCGCCGCACTCGACAAGTCGGCGAACGCAATCTTGACGCACTTAACGAAGGACGTGCGCGGATCGTGCGTGACGATGAAACGCCGCAACCCGTGCGGCGATTGTTGGGCGGCGTTGTGCCTTCTGTGTTTGATCGAAACGTGCGAAGCGTGGTTTCTCCCGTGTTGAATCCGAACGTGGCACGCATCGTCTCGCCTCTGTCCAGCTTGTTTTTGAATAACCGGCGCGCACCACGACCAGATGAACGCATCGCAGGTTTGAGCGTGGCTGACGTTACGCAGCGTGTGCGATTGATTGCCGACTTGCGGCGGGCCGGTTCACGCGGCGGCACGTTCGGCGCGTTGTTCGTTCGTTTGGCGAGCAGGCTTGAGCGCGAGGTTGAAGTCACGCAACCCCAACGCACTGACCGTTTCGTTGTCGGTTCGCCTTTGTCACCGGCGCGGCGATTGACCGGCGGACGCATCAACGCGGCAACCCGTGGCTTTGACCACGTCCCGCTTTTGGCAGACGGCGGAGAATTCATCATCAACGCGGCACGCACGGCGCGTATCGGCGTGCGCAACTTGGATGCGTTGAATGCCGGACGCGCATCAGTGCTGCCAGATCACGCGGCAGCTTTGCCCGTGCGTCGTTTGAATGGCGGCTTTGTTGCGCCGCGTGACCGCAACGCGCCGCGCGACGATCAGCGGGCTTCGTTCTCTGCCAGTGACTTCTTCCGCTCATCAGAGGGGCAGAATTATTTGCGGTCATTCTCAACTGTGCCGACTTTGCCAGTGAACGCGCCTTTGTCGCCAACCGCCAACAACACGACAAACGAACTGCGCCATGAATTGCGCGAACTGCGCGCAACAACCGAAAAACTACAGCGCGCTGTTAGTGAAATGGCTGCGGCGGCTGGCAGTCTTAATTCTCTGCCCGTCGGCGAGATCGTTGGGCGTGGCTTACGCGCAAACCCGGACGCCGCGACCGACGCCGTGGCGACGGGCTTGCGCCGACGGTCAAACGGTGCGTTGGCGATTCAGGATGAATTGGGCAGAGGTAGATAACAATTTTAGGAGTAGGAGCGATGGCAGCAACAAAAAAAAGCAGTGCGAAAGCCACTGTTAAGCAGAGAAAAAACAGTGAGAAAAACACGGACGAACTTAAAAAGAAACTGGCGAATTTGAAGCCGTTTAAGCCCGGACAATCCGGCAATCCGACCGGCAGGCCGAAGGGTGTTTTATTTTTGGGAGAGGCTTACAAGAAGCAACTTAGTAAGTTATTCCCTGACGACCCTGACGGGCGCACTTACGCTGAAGTGATTGCCGAAAAAGTGTGCGACATTGCCTCGACCGGCGATTTCAAAGCGGCCAAAGAAATTGCAGACCGCACCGAAGGCAGAGCCAAGCAAGCCGTAGAGATCACGTTGCCGAAAACCGAAGCAGCGAAGTACGAAGCGATGATCGAAAACTTACAGGCGAAGGCAGCGGCGAAAGGTACGCCGATAACCAGACAGCAGGCGATTGAAACCCTTGCGGTTTTTGATGGCAAGATTTTGGCGTTGATGGGCGGGAGTATCGCAACCAATGGCGAAAGCAGCGACAGCGACGGCGCTGGACAATGAAGCATGGCTGTTGAGCGCGGCGGCAGAGGTGTTTGACGAATTGCGCAGCGGCCAACGTATCAGCTTGCGCGATTACGCGCGGCAAGCCTGGCACGTTGTCGAACCGGCAACGCCCTATATTCACGGATGGCATATTGACGCCATTTGTGACCACTTGAGCGCGGTAACAGATGGGCACATTTTACGGCTGCTTATCAACATTCCGCCGCGTCACATGAAGTCACTTTTGATTTCAGTTTTCTGGCCTACCTGGGCATGGACGCGCAAGCCTGATATTCGCTGGCTTTATTCGTCTTACTCCCTTTCCCTTTCAAAACGTGACAGTCTCAAATGTCGGCGCGTAATTGATTCGCCCTGGTATCAAGAGCGTTGGGGTGATGTGTACCAACTCGCATCAGATCAAAACGAAAAGTTGCGCTTTGAAAACGATCATTCAGGCTATCGGCTGGCAACGTCGGTTGCTGGCACGAATACCGGCGAAGGCGGCGACATTGTGGTGATTGACGACCCTCACAACGCCAAGCAAGCGGAGTCAGAAGCGAAACGAGAGGATGCGCTTGAATGGTTTGATGGCACGATGTCTACGCGGTTGAACAACCCGAAAACCGGCGCGATGGTCGTCGTGATGCAGCGCGTACACGAACGCGACGTGAGCGGGCATATTTTGGAACAAGGCGGCTGGGAGCATCTTTGTTTACCGGCTGAATACGAACCAAAGCCGTTTGTACAAATGACATCGTTAGGCTTCAAAGACCCGCGAACCGAACCTAACGAATTGCTATGGCCGGACAGGTTTGGCAGGCCCGAACTCGACAAGCTCAAAGCGTCATTGGGCGGCTATCGTTCCGCTGGTCAATTGCAACAACGTCCGGCCCCTGCGGACGGCGGAATTTTCAAACGTCACTGGTTTAAGTTTTGGCAGTACAGAGGCCAGAACCTTTCGCCGGTTGTAGTGCGCAAGGCGGATGGCACTTTGCACGAATGCCCTGTGGTGACTTTGCCAGACAGCTTTGATGAACAATTGCAATCGTGGGATTTGGCTTTTAAGGATACGAACGCTTCGGCTTACGTTGTTGGACAGGTTTGGGGCAAGGTTGAAGCCAATAAATACTTGCTGGATCAAATC
>JABFSD010000391.1 GCA_013140935.1 Acidobacteriota bacterium | reverse complement strand
TCACCTGCGCGGCGAACGGCAGGGGCATACGTTGCAAACGGCGGCGCTGGTCAATGAAGCCTATTTGCTGCTGGCCAATCAGGACGAAAAAGAGTGGCAAAACCGCGCGCACTTTTTTGGCGTAGCGGCTTATGCGATGCGCCGCGTGCTGGTTGATTACGCCCGCGCGCGCAACGTAGGGAAACGCGGCGGCAAGCTGCATCACGTCGCGCTCGACGAAGCTTTGGAAAAGGCTGGCGAACTCGCCGAAGAGCGCGCCGCCGAAATGGTCGCGCTCGACGACGCCTTGCAAAGCCTGGCGAAATTCGACGAACGCAAAAGCCGCGTCGTCGAGTTGCGTTACTTTGGCGGCCTGAGCATCGAGGAAACCGCCGAAGTGCTGGGCATATCGGAACCGACCGTGGCGCGTGATTGGACTACGGCAAAGGCTTGGCTGTTACGTGAAATGTCGGGAGCGCGGGAAGATGACGCCTGAACGTTGGCAAGCGATAGACGAATTATTTCAAGCCGCGCTCGCCCTTGCGCCAGCGGAGCGTGACGCCTTTCTCGATCAACGTTGCGCGCAAGACCTTGTCTTACGGCGCGAAGTCGAATCTCTGTTGCGCTTTCAATCTGAGACGGATGATTTTCTCGAAGCGCGCCCTTCGGCATTAGCGGCGGATTTGATGGCGGCTCAATCGGCTTTAGCGGTGCCGCAGCAAGTCGGCGCTTATGAAGTGTTGAGCGAATTGGGGCGCGGCGGCATGGGCGCGGTTTATCTGGCGCGCGATGCGCGGCTCGGTCGTCAGGTCGCGTTGAAACTGTTGCCGCCCGCGACCGTAGCCGATGCCGAGAGCGTACGTCGCTTTCGGCAAGAGGCGCGCGCCGTTTCTGCGCTCAATCATCCCAACATCCTCACGCTGTTTGAACTCGGCGAATCCGACGAACAACAAACCACTCATTTCATCGCTACCGAATACGTCGAAGGCCAGACGCTACGCAGCCTGCTCAAACAAGGCAGCCTGACGTTGGGCGAAGCGTTGGATGTCGCAGCGCAAACCGCCAGTGCGTTAGCCGCTGCGCACGAAGCGGGCATCATCCACCGCGACATCAAGCCCGAAAACCTGATGCGGCGACCGGATGGATTGGTCAAGGTACTGGATTTCGGCATTGCCAAACTCACGCGTCGCAAGACCGCTGCTGGCAACGCCTCTTTCCTGACGGTGAATACCAACCCCGGTTTGATTATGGGTACAGTGAGTTATATGTCGCCCGAACAGGCGCGCGGCCTTGACGTAGACAGCCGCAGCGACCTCTTCAGTCTGGGCGTAGTGCTTTATGAAATGCTGACCGCGCACGCGCCTTTTGCGGGCGCTACGACCAGCGACGTATTGGCATCTATCCTTGAGCGCGAACCGCCGCCGCTGAAAAGTTATGCGCCCGCACTGCCCGCTGAGTTGCAACGCATTGTCAGCCGCGCGCTGGCGAAAGAGCGCGACGAGCGTTACCAACACGCCAACGAATTGCTCGCTGAATTGAAAGAGTTAAAACAGGAACTCGAACTCGCGGCGCGGCTGAAACGTTCGGGCGACACGCCCGTCGGACAAGTCTCGCTCAGCCTGCGCGTAGGCCAAACCGCACCGGGATCAGCCGCCAATACTGATGACGCACCGACCACTGTTACCAACGCTGTGACCAAGCCTGCGGCGCTGCGCCGTTTCGTGCGGCCGCCAATACTAGTGATATTGGCGGCAACGGCTTTACTCATTGTGCTGGCGCTTTATCGTTACTGGCCGCAGGGCAGCCGTGAAGAAATCCGCGCCATCGCCGTGCTGCCTTTCGTCAACGCCAGCAACGATTCTGAAATCGAATACCTGACGGACGGCATCACCGATAACCTGATGCAAAGCCTGCAACAAATGTCCGGCTTGCGGGTGATGGCGCGCGGCACGATCAACACTTACAAAGGCCGTGTCGTAGACCCGCGCCAGGTCGGACAGGAGTTAAAAGTACAAGCCGTCATCACCGGACGCATACAACGGCAAGGCAACCGTTTGGTAGTGAGCGCGGACATGGCTGAGACCCGCGACGGCACGCTCTTGTGGGACGACCGTTATCAACGCTCGCTGGATGATTTATCCGCCTTGCAAGATCAACTCGCGCGCGAGATTGCGCTCAAGCTGCGCCCGCAGCTGGCGCAGACGGCAACGCCGCAAACTTCAACGACACCAGCGATCAAGAGCGAGGCTTATCAGCTTTATTTGAAAGGCCGTTACTTTCAGCGCCAGGCGACGCAAGTCGGCGGCGAAAAGGCGCTCGAATTATTCAATCAGGCCATCCGGCTCGAACCGAAATTCGCGCTGCCTCACAGCGGCATCGCGCTGGTCTATCAAAATCTTTCGAGCCAATCGGTGCCGCCGCGCGAAGCCCGCGAGCGCGCCCGACAAGCCGCGTTAACGGCGCTCGCGTTAAACAATCAGTTGGCCGAAGCGCATTACGCGCTGGCGACGGTCAAAGTGCTGGATTGGGATTCAGCCGGAGCCGAACAGGAATTCAAACAGGCGATCAACCTCAATCCTGATTACATTGACGCACGTTATTCTTATGGCGGCACGCTGGCGCGGCTCCATCGTTATGCAGAAGCACAGGCAGAGTTAGAACGCGCGGCTGAAACCGATCCGCTCTCACAGCAGGTTTGTCAGGGATTAGGCAATATCTATTTTTACTCGCATCAGGTTGGCCGCGCGCGCGAACAATTTCGCAAGACCATCGAACTCGACTCAAAGGGTACGTGGGCCAGCGCCGCCCATCGCGCGTTGGCGATGATCCTGCTCGAAGAAAAACATTCGGCGGAAGCGTTGGAAGAATTCCGGTTGGCTTTAGCCGCCAGCCCAACAGACACAACCAAGTCGTGGCTGGCTTATGGCTACACCCGCGTAGGCAAGGAGCAAGAGGCGCGCGCGATTTTGCGAGAACTGCAAGCCGCCGCCAAACAACATTGGGTTTCACCTGTTTATTTGGCTCGCATTCACATCGGCCTGAGCGAATACGATCAAGCCATCGCCCGCCTGCGCGAATCTTACGCCGCGCAATCAGACCACCTGACGAATTTGAGCGTAGATAACGTTTACGACCCCATCCGCAACGATCCGCGCTTTCTCGAAATCCTGCGCGGCGTCGGGCTGCCGCAATAAAGCCGCAGTAAAAAGCCGTCACGCCGATTTGTAATACTTCCCCTCCCCGCTTCACTAAAAGTTGCCTCGCGGAGTATCGGGCGATAACCGCGAGCCCGAACGAAAACCATCTCTCAATAATTGAGCGGAAACGCGACCAGCAAAGCGGCATCGGTCTGCCTATTGCGGTTGCGCCGCCTTGCAACGAAGCCATTGGAGGACTTTATGAGGATTCGTGTGTCTGCCGCACTAAGCGGCGTTTTCTTGCTGGCTGCGGTTTGGATGCTCGCGCCATTCACCACCAGTCACGCGCAATCAGGCAGCGAACCGAAATCCCAAAAACTCATGGACCTGTCGCCGGAAAAACAGGCTGAAGAAAAATGGCTGCAACACGCGGCGCAACAGTCACTGATTGCCGCGCAAGACGAAGTCGTCTTTCAAGACATCAATGACATCGCCGTTTATCAACTCAACAACGTCTTGCGCCGTCCGCCCAGCAATTTC
>JABFSD010000025.1 GCA_013140935.1 Acidobacteriota bacterium | reverse complement strand
GTCTAAGCTTGGGTATCGTGCGAAATTGTAATTGACTCTGGGCGCGAAGTACTTGTATCAAGATGTCGGCGTACTTTGTGGTTTTATCCATTGCAAAATTACCTCTTGGTTGCCGTCAAAGACGAGCAACTTAATGCCGTTGTTTCGGACAGCGCGTTGAAAAGAAGGTCGTTGAAAGAGCGTATCGTACACCTTGCGCGTGACGGCCAGAAAGAGAGTGCGGTCAGGTTCCTGGTCGTCCAGCGCCCACTGGTATAATTGCATTTGCCCCATCAATTTTTGCAGGTCGTTGCTGGCCGAGGGGCTATCAAAATCTTTGATTTCGACGGCAATCTTATGCCCTTCCTTTTCTGCCCCGATGGTTCGTTCCGCGCCCAGGTCGGCAAACAAATTCATGTCTTCATATACCAAGGGAAGCGGATCATCGGTAATTGTCCAACCGTCATGTTCCAACGCATGGCGCACTGCAATATGGTAGTCGTCTCTTCTTGCCATTCGGTGAGTCCTCCTCAAATTCTTTCAAAGTAACGTTTGCGTTCCCAATCCGTCACGGCGGAATTGTAAGCCGCCTGCTCAGTGCGGAAGAAGTGTGCGTAATGCTCAACTACGTCTTTACCGAAAGCCCGTTGGGCAAATTCGCTGTTGGCGAATTTGTCAGTCGCTTCGGCCAGTGTGTAAGGCACGCGCGGCAAATGGCGCGCGGCATAAATGTCGCCAGTGAAGCATGCGGGCGGTTCGATCTGGTTGGCAATGCCGTCGAGTCCCGATGCGAGCGAAGCGGCAAAAGCCAGATAAGGATTCGCATCAGCGCCGGGGATGCGGCATTCGATGCGCAATGATTGGTCATGGCCTACGACGCGGAAGCCGCCGGTGCGATTGTCATAACTCCACGCCAGCCGCGTCGGGGCCCACGAACCGTCAACATAACGTTTATAGGAATTAACGGTCGGCGCGTAAAACGGCATTACGTCAGGTACGTGCGCCATCCAGCCGCCGAGAAAGTAGCGAAAGGTGTCTGAACATCTCACCGGGCCGAATTCACTATCGCCCGCAAAAGCATTTTTTCCGTCACGCCACAGACTGAAATGGATGTGGCAACTCGAACCTGCGCGGTCAGCGGCGAACTTCGCCATAAAGGTCACACTGATGCCTTGCTGCTCGGCAATTTCTTTGAGGCATTGTTTATAAACGACGTGGCGGTCGGCCATCTCCAGGGCTTCAGCATAACGAATGTTCAACTCGTGTTGGCCGAGTCCCCATTCGCCTTTGGAATTTTCGACGGGCACGCCCGAATGTTTCAGATGATGGCGCGCGGCGGCGTTGAAACTTTCGGTGCGCGTGCCTTGCAGAATGTGATAGTCCTCTAAATACCAACCTGCGGGTTCAAGATTGCGCCAGCCATTTTGCGCAGCGTCACGATAGCTGTTTTGAAAGAGGTAATACTCAAGCTCGGACGCCGCAAAACTCGCATAGCCTGTGGCGCGCGCGGCTTCGAGTTGTTGGCGCAAAACCTGACGCGGCGCGATGTGAATGGGTTCGTGCGTGCGCGTGTTTTGCAGGTCGCATAAAACCAGCGCGGTTTTGTCGAGCCAACTCGCATGTCGCAGCGTGTGCAAGTCAGGCACGAGATGAAAGTCGCCGTAACCCAGTTCCCAATTGGCGAAGCGATAACCGGGCACGGGTTCCATTTCCATATCGGTCGTCAGCAGGTAATCGCATCCGTGCGTGCCGTGATGAACCGTGTCAGTGACGAACATCTCAGCGTCGTAACGCTTGCCGCACAGCCGTCCGTAATGATCGGTGAAACCGACGATGACGGTTTCGATCTGGCCTTGATCTACCATCGCGTGCAGCCGATCAATGTCGAGCATGCCTTTCACAGTTCTTTCGCTCATGCCGTCTCCTACGGTTTCTTGATGAATACAGGTTGGGTCCAAGCTGCTTTACCGTTCGATTCGCTCACTTTGGCGCGCACGTAAAGTTCATTGCCTTTGAACGTGTAACTCGCAACTTCGGAAGTAGAAGTTTGCAGCACTTGTCCGCCCTTTCCGATGAATTGAACGACGTACTTGCTTTCTTTTTCTGCTTCGATTGTGAGTCGAATAGCGTTGCTGTCCGCCTGATACTCTTTCAGCGTCACCCCGGTCGAGGCGTAAAAGTCGCCTTGTTCGAGCGCCTGCAAAATGTCACTGGCCTGCAACCGCGCCGCGCGCACCATTACCCAGCCGTGCCCCGGTCGGGCTTTGGTTTTATCCCACGGCAGCTTGAAATAGTGCGCGTCGTCTACGGCAATGCCGTAAAGCGGCAAGCCCGCCGAGAGAATGTCGTCCCACATCGCTTCGAGACCGGGCAGTCCGCCGCCGCCGAGATTGTTGACGGTGGGATGTCCGTTATAAATCTCGAAGAGCTTCAGATTTTTCACTCGTTTCAAATCGTCAGCCGTAATCGCCCAGTGAAAATTGGGATGGTCTACGTGCGGAACGCCCGCCGCACGTCGAATCGCATCCACGTTCTTTTGCAGCGTGTCGGCTACGCTCGTGCCGCCTTGGGGTTTGACGAGTTCTTTAACGGCGAGGCCGTTGATGTGAAGAGGTTTTTGCTGAAACTTATCGGTGATCTCTTCACCGGAAATCAGCAGGAACTGTTCCGCTGCGCCGAAGACATTGTTCAGCCCAGCGACTTCGGTGAGGTAGTTGTGATCGGAAAGCACCAGAAAATTGTATTTGTGTTCGCGGTACCAGCGTACGACTTCATCCGGCGTCGAGTCGCCGTCGCTGTTGATGGTGTGCGTATGCGTGTTGCCTTTGTACCAACGTTTTTCCTGCGCGAATAACCACGGCGCAAAACTTAGTAACAGCGTCAGCAAAACTGTGAGACGAAACAAGCCAGCAGACATTTGAAATACTCCTATTGATTTGACCAGCTTGGACCTTTGAAACGGTGGCGTTCACGCAAGGCGTACCACAACGCCAGCGCCAGCGTGACCGCCAACATAGATTGCCAGGTACGCGCGTCGGCCAGACATAGCACGACACAAAGAAAGATCACCCACGCAATAGCAATCAAGTTGATCGTTGCACTGTATTTGCCCAAATGCCACGGCCCGCGTTCGGGCTTCACGCCTGTGCGCCAGTGCAACCAGACCGGCAGAATGTAAGAAACGTATAGACCAATCGTGCTGATGGCCGTCACCACTGCGTAAGCCTTGCTGTAAACCAACGCGCCCAACGCCGCTGCCACGCACAACCAAATCGCGGGGGCAGGCGTGAGGTGTTTGCGGTCTACGTGCTTCCACACGTGCGCGAGCGGCAATCCCTCGTCGCGCGCG
Source organism: Acidobacteriota bacterium (assembly GCA_013140935.1). GTDB lineage: Bacteria > Acidobacteriota > Blastocatellia > RBC074 > RBC074 > JACPYM01. Next base: position 331 of record JABFSD010000025.1, on the reverse strand, counting down.
AACGCCCAGATTACCCGCGAAGACCACGTCACCGCCGACAGTCCGCAAAACCACATCGCCATCGCGACGAGCGCCGAAAACAAGCTGCCTGCGCGTTCACCGAGCGCGCCGATCAAAATTGCTACGACTGGCGGAACGTCGGCGGTGAGTACTGACGGAATGTCTTTGATCGCCAGTGTCAACGCAATCAAGAGTAAATAGCCGACGACGGATGAAACCACGACGGCCATCACCATGCCCCACGGAGCACGGCGACGCGGGTCTATGGTTTCTTCCGATACGCTGGCCGAAGCGTCATAGCCGGTATACGTCCACATCGCCTGCAACAAGC
>JABFSD010000625.1 GCA_013140935.1 Acidobacteriota bacterium | reverse complement strand
CTTCCTACGTTCGACCGGACGCCCGCTCACCTATTTCACCTTTGAAGACACGCTGACGCAGATTGGCTTGGGTTACGGTTTTTTGTTTTTGCTGGGCTGGTATTCGCTGCGCACGCAATGGATCGCACTTGCCGTTGTGTTAGTTGGATACTGGTTGGCCTTCGTGTTGTATCCCGCGCCACCTGTTGGATTCGATACGACTACGGTGGGCGTCGCCGCCGACTGGCCGCACTGGCTGTCGGGGTTCGCTGGGCATTGGAACAAGAACACCAATCTCGCCGCGCGCTTTGACCTATGGTTTTTGAATCTGTTTCGGCGCGAAAAACCGTTTGCATACAACGGCGGCGGATATTTGACGTTGAGCTTTATTCCTACGTTGGGGACGATGATTTTGGGATTGATTGGCGGAGGCGTGTTGCGTTCGGATCGCTCGCATCGTGACAAAGTGCGTTGGTTTGTCATGGCCGGATTGATTGGCTTGGCGTCGGGTTGGCTTATCGGCGCGCTGGGCCTTTGCCCGGTGGTCAAACGCATCTGGACGCCGAGTTGGGTGTTGTTCAGCGGTGGTTGGTGTTTTTTGTTGCTGGCCGGATTTTACGCCGTGCTGGATTGGCAAGGCTGGCGCAAGTGGGCTTTCCCGCTGTTGGTCATTGGGATGAATTCGATTGCGGCCTATTGCATCGCCGAACTCTTTCGCGGCGCGATTGGCGAGACGCTCAAGACGCATCTGGGGCAAAACACGTTCAAGCTGTTGGGTGAGGCTTATGAACCGCTGTTGCTGGGCGCGGGCGTATTGCTCGTCTCATGGCTCATCCTGTTTTGGATGTATCGCCGCAAAATCTTCCTGCGCATCTGAGCTAACCAAACAGATAGTCGCTTTTATTACACCATCAAATTCGTTATGCGAAATGCGGTGACAGGCTACACCGAAAGGTGCAGCCTCACCGCATTTTTCTTTTTGACCGTGCGCCGGTATGGCTTAGTGCAAACATAACTCCTGCTATTTCTGCCTTTAACATTTTGATGCTTCGGCTTTTTCTGTGTGGCACGCATCTCGCTTTATTGCGTGGCGTGACCACGAAGTGAAAAGTTGAAAAGTGAAATTGAGAGAGAAAGGTTATGGCGGCCACAAGCTGCACTAGGAGGACAAACGTTATGTTGAATCTGAATATCGTGAAAAAGAGTTTATTGATGGCTTTGACGTTGGGTGTATTGATGACGGCGACGATGGCTCCGGCTGCGCTGGCGGGCGACAAGCGCAAAGGCAAAAAAGTCGTCGTGGTGAATAACTATTACGACGATGATGATTATTATGACCGCGATAATCGCAACCGCCGTTGCCGCAATTGTGATTACGACGACGATGATTATTACCGTCGTGATAACCGCAACTCCAACAAGAAAGTGTTGCGTGACGTAGGCATCGGAGCCGCGATTGGCGCTGTCGGCGGTGGATTGATCGGCGGCAAGAAAGGTTTGGTGATCGGCGCGGCAGTCGGCGCGGCGGGTGGGTACGTAGTGAATAAATCAAAGAATGATCGCCGTCGTTGGTAATGACACAACAACAGGCGAAACGCGCAACGGGCGCTGGACGTGAGTTCCAGCGCCCGTTTTGTTTTTGGGGAAGCGATGGCAGAATGCGCGCACTTCACAAGCTCAACAACAGGAAGCAGACTCCATGAAACATCACAAGCTGGCAGAGATTCCCGAAGAACACGTCACCGATTTGTTCAGTCGCCGCTTTTTCACGGGCGAAAAACTCACGATGGCTTTTCTCACCATCAAGCAAGGTTCGGTCGTACCGCTGCATAGGCACGAGAGCGAACAGTTCAGCTATTGCATCAGTGGTTCGTTGCGCTTTGTGATTGGCGGCGAAGAACTGGTTTTACGCGCGGGCGAACTCGTCGAGATTCCCGCGTGGGTTCCGCACGAAGCCGTCGCCGAAGAAGATTTCACCGGCATTGACGTCTTCGCGCCGATCCGCGAAGACTGGGCCAACGGGACGGATGATTACCTGCGACGCAAATAATTCTTTCTTTACGATGCCGCACAAGATTTCTTTTCTATTACTGACCTTCATTCTAAGTCTGGCGATGGCTGCACAGGCGCAATACGAACCGAACTGGGCTTCGTTAGATCGCCGCACTACGCCCGTGTGGTTTGACGAAGCGAAATTCGGCATCTTCATTCACTGGGGCGTTTATTCCGTACCCGCGTGGGGGCCGAAAGGCACCTATGCCGAATGGTATTGGCGGCACATCGAGTCAGGCCGCGCCAACCTCGTCGCGCAACCTGAGTTGCGCGCTTTTTGGGAACACCATCAGCGCTTTTATGGTGCAAACTTTTCCTATCGTGATTTTGCGCCGCAATTCAAAGCCGAACTTTTTGACGCCGATCAATGGGCGGATTTGTTCGCGCGCGCGGGAGCGAAATACGTTGTGCTGACGACTAAACATCACGATGGCTTTACGCTGTGGCCGAGCGCGCAAAGCGAAGGCTGGAACGCCGTTGCCGTAGGGCCGCGCCGCGATCTGGTGGGCGATCTGAGCAAGTCGGTCAAAGCCCGTAACCTGAAAATGGGGCTTTACTATTCGCTCTATGAATGGTTTCACCCCGATTACCGCGAACAGGTCAACAATGACGGTGAGCGGCGTTCAGTGGGGCGTTATGTCAACGACCACATGCACCCGCAACTGCGCGATCTGGTGACGCGCTATCAGCCCGCGTTGCTGTGGGCCGATGGCGACCTCGATCACAACAGCAGCATCTGGCAGTCGGCGGATTTTCTGGCGTGGCTCTATAACAACGCGGCGAACCCGAACGAACTCGTCGTCAATGATCGTTGGGGCAAAGACGCGCGCAGCCGCTACGGCAGCTTTTTTACGCGCGAATATGGCAAGACCGGCGTGGCGGATACGGGTGTGACCGGCGGCAAATGGGAAGACACGCGCGGGATGGGTTATTCGTTCGGTTATAACCGCAACGAAGACGTGCGCGATTACACCTCGGCCACTGAACTGATTCACGAATTGATCGAGACGGTCAGTCGCGGCGGCAACTTCCTGCTCGACATCGGGCCCACGGCGGATGGACGCATTCCGATCTTCATGCAAGATCGCTTGTTGGAAATCGGCAACTGGTTGAATGTCAACGGGGAAGCAATTTATGCGACGACGCCGTGGCGCGTAACAGGCGAAGCCGATCAGATTTTTTATACGCGCAAAGGCACGGATGTTTATGCGTTTGCATTGCGCTGGCCGGGAAGTGAATTAACCCTGAAGGGCGCGCGCGCCTTGAGTGGTTTGACGGTACGATTGTTGGGACACCCCGCGCCGCTCAATTGGCGCAACGTAAACGGCAATCTGACGATTGAGATGCCGTCGAACGCGCCCGCCAACAATCGGCACGCTTATGTATTCAAGCTCAATGCAGTTGAGTAAAAACGCTTATGTTTAGCCATCGTACCCTTTTCATAGCTTTGACGGGCTGCCTGTTCGTGGCGGCTTTTGCGCAAACCGGACAGTGGCGCTGGCTCAATCCGCGCCCGCAGGGCAATGCACTGTATGCGATCAGGTTTAGCGACGCGCAACGCGGCTTGGCCTTGGGGCGTGACGGCGTCATCTTGCGCACTGAAAACGGCGGCGTCGGCTGGCAAGTCG
>JABFSD010000751.1 GCA_013140935.1 Acidobacteriota bacterium | reverse complement strand
GCGTTACGTCGCCGCGCACGTCGTTAATGGTAATCGGCGCAATCATTGCGGCAGGCAGTTCGAGAATGAGTTGCGTGGTGAAAGGCTGCGTGACGTTCGCGGCTTGTTCGGCAAATTCGAGTTGCGTGCCGTTGGTGCGAATTTGCAATTGAATGTTCGCGGCCAGCGCGCGGGCTTGCGCTTCGTCAGTGGCGCGAATGCGTTTGATGAGGCTGGCGCGCGGCTGTGCGAGTTCGGAGGCGCGAATCTCTACGTCGCCGTTCCAACGTTCGATCAGCACGCTGCCTTTCGCGGACAGCGTGAACGTTTGTGGCGCGTCATCAGCGACCGTGATGAATTCGCCCATGACGTTGGCGCTGAGTTGCGTGAGACGCGAATTGATTTGGGCTACGACTTGCGAGTTGCGTGAGAGATAGGTTGAAGAAAGTCCGCTGACTGCAATTAACAACATAGCGAGGATGCTGGCGGGACTGAATACGCGCGGTGTGGTTTTATCGAAGGAACGATGCGTATATTGCAGCAGCACGCGGCCCATGACGAAGGCGAGCAGAAACCAGAACCAGTACTTGCTCACGGTTGCCAGCGAAAACGATTCGCCGCGCCATTGCATGACGAATAGGATGCTGCCGATGGCTGACAGCACGAGTCCGCCGACGGGCGAACGCGGTTGACGATCAATCAGGTAATTGCTGACGCGAACGAGTCCGGCCAGCACTAAGAGCAAAGGCCAAGCGCGCATCAGCCAGTGCGAAACCGTTGCTAGCGCAGCGTTGTCAGGCGCACGCAGCAGCGTCACGCCTGCGGCGCAACACGTCAGAGCCAGCAACACTGCGAAAAGGCGTTTGCCCATAGTCTGGTTTATCCCCAGCGGTCGAAGCGATGTTCGGCGTTGATCAAATTGGAAGCTGCCGGTTCTTTGCCGCTGTCATAAGTGGAAGACAGCCCCGTCGTCATACCCGTTGCCATAAAAGATACGGGGCGTGGCTGATAAGGCGTTTCAGGCGGCGCAACCGGTGCCGCCGTTTTGAACAAACCGCGCAAGCTATAGGCCACGGCAATCAGAAACAACAGCGGCCACGCACGATGGACGAAGCGCGGCGCGAGTTGATCGAGCGCCGTCAAGGCACCGATGCCCAGCAAGTAAACACCCCACACGAATACATTATTTTGCAGCCAATGCTTGATGCGCGCGTCTTCGGCGGCGAGGTCGGCTCCGGCGCGCGCGCGTTGTGCGGTTTGCCACGCATCGAACAGTGAGAAGAGATACAACGCCCCGCCGCCCATCGTGAAAGCGAACGCCGGGAAATCACCCAACAGCGAGGCCAGTTGCCACAGGCTCACCGGCAATACGAAATGACAGAGCGCCTTGACGTGTTGTCCGTTGTAAGCCGCGCCGAGTCCCGGCACGAGCGCGAAGAAGGTGGCGATCAAAGGCGACTTGTTATTCGCAGGTGGCGGCCACGCTTGTCCGTAGGGCGGCGCAGCCTGATGACGTAGCGCGTTGATACCGGCGACGATGCATTCCTGACAATAAGGCGAGCCTTTGATGCGATGGTCACAAGCCTGGCAAATCGCGCGCTGGCAGTGGTGGCAGCGCACGCCGGTCATTTGAGTTGGATGAAAGACGCATTGCATGTGAGATCAGTCAATGTGATGGGGGTAAACGGAGTGAGTGTGGAGAGGGCGACGGCGCTGCCACCGAGCCGGTGGTAGTAACTGACACCGGGCGCGCCGTTACGTTCCATTGGGGAGCGGGAAAAGGCACTTGCTGCCATTGAACGGGTTGTGGTTTGGGTTGGGATGCAGTGGGAGTATTCAATAAAAAGCCGACTTGCGAAGCGGCCAGTTTGAGTTGGGTACGGGCTTGCTTGCCGTTGGTTTGCACGCCTTCGCGCAAACGTTCGGCGCTTTCCTGTGCCTCGGCTTTGAATTCGTGCAGGCTGGCGAAGCGCGCGCCGAACAGTGTTGCGGCGGCGGCCAGAATCAACAGCGCCACTGCCCATTGCGGCGTGTTCAACGCAGCCCATACGCCCGCCAGTAACGCATAAAACCGACCATTGGTGCGGCCTGTCGTCACGGCCCCAGTGGTGACGGAAACGATGCGTTCAGGCAAGTACGCCGGAGACGCGACTTCCTCTTTCGCTTCATGGCACAGGGCGATGGCGTTTTCGATGCCGCCCAGCAAGCGGCGGCACTGACGGCATTGATCGAAATGAGTTTGAAAGATTTGAAATTCAGCGGGCACCAACACGCCGTCAAAATAGCGTTCGATCAGCAAATCGAATTCGCCGCAACTCAGCATCTTGCCCGGCGTCGTCGCGGCCAGGATGCGCGTCGCCAAAACCGGCGAGGCTTCGATATCGTCGCCCAGCGCTAATGCTCCCGTCTCTGTCATGGTTGCGCGCACATCGGTGTAAAGCGCGCGGCAATCGCGGCACACCAGCCGATGCGCCGCGCACTCGGCTTTGGCGCGCGAGTCCAGCGCGGCTTCGAGGTAATCGCTCAGATGATCTTCAAAGGTACTGCAATTCATCGTGCTTCGTCGTTCGTTAATTGGACAGGATTAACAAGATTTTCAGGATTCACAGGATTGGGTAACAGGGATGAAACACTAACTTTTCCATCCAACCCGTCAATCCTGAAAATCCTGTTAATCCTGTCCAATTCATTTTGCTTAAAGAGTCTCGACCACTTTCATTCGTCTCAAAATTTTCGCCAGTTCGATACGACCGCGATTGATGCGCGATTTCACCGTACCGAGCGGTATGTTCAAAATGTCTACGATCTCTTGATAGGTGAGTTCTTCGATGTCGCGCAGGATGACGCACTCGCGCAAATCATGCGGCAGTTTTGCAATCGCCGCGTGGACTTGCCGGGCACGTTCGGTGCGCTCGACGCCGCGATCAGGCGTATCGGTGCGGCTCTCTAAGTGGTAGCTATGGTCTTCGAGATCGTCGCCGAGATCGGTCGGGGTGCGCGTGCGGCGGCGGTAATCGTCAATGACCAGATTGCGCGCGAGGCGCATCAGCCAGTTCGCCAAATCGCCTGCATGCGCGTCATATTGTTCGAGCGAACGATAGACGCGCACAAAAACCTCTTGCGTCAAATCTTCGGCGGTTTCGTGGCGTCCGGTGAAGCGATAAGCCAAATTGTAAACGCGGCGCGAATATTCCTGTACGACGTGTTCCCACGCGACACTATCCCCCGCGCGACAGCGGCGCACGAGTTCTGCATCAGAGGTTATCAAAGAGGCTCCTAATTTCATCTGGTTACTACTCATTCGGGTGTTCCTAACTTTGCTACGGGGTGCCAATGGATAGCAGACGATTCCCCTCAATATCTTGTCTGACGCCGCCTAACGAAAGCGCACGCTGAAAAGTTCAAGCTATTTGATGAGCTTCGCACTTGCTGGTTTCGTGAACAACTCTTCGGGCACAGGCGCATCCGTCTGTACGTTTAAGTAATTGAGGCGCGCTTCCTGTACGCTGTCGCGGAAGTAATCCACGATGTTGGGGAATTTCACGCCGCCATAAGCCACATACTGAAAGAAGCGCACTTCGCGTTTGGAAAGATTGCGGCCTTCCATCTTTTCGTAACTCAAACTCATCGGCAGTTTGGTGTAACGATCCAGCATCAGGTAAACGGTTTTTTCATCATTAGAACT
>JABFSD010000098.1 GCA_013140935.1 Acidobacteriota bacterium | reverse complement strand
GCGTAGGGATTTGGATTTACAACGTACCCAACAACGTCATCGGCGGCACGGCTGCCGGTGCGGGCAATGTGATTTCCTGGACGAATAATAACGGTGCAGGGGTTTTGATATTCGGCAGTAATGCGGCAGGCACGCGGGTGCAAGGCAATTACATCGGCACCGACGCGACGGGTTTGCTGGCTTGCGGGAACACTACGGGAATCTTACTCGATGGCGCATCAGGTGTGTTGATCGGAGGAGCTAGTGCCAGTGCGCGCAACGTGATTTCCGCCAACGAAAAGGGAATCTCTCTTAATAAGAACTTTCAAGAAAACCCCTCGAATAACAATGTGATTCAAGGCAATTACATCGGCACGAACAAGGACGGCATACCCAATTTGGGTAATACCAATGAAGGCGTGGGCATTGCCTTTTCAGCGTCAAACACGATCGGCGGACTAAACGCGTATGAAGGCAATCTCATTGCCGGTAATGGCGGAATCGGTATACGCGTTTCCAGTTCAAACAATGCAGTCGCCAATCAGATTTCCGGCAATGCGATCTTTGGCAATACCGGGCTGGGCATTGATCTCGGCACTTTCGGCGCAGATGGCGTAACCCCCAACGACACGACGGTGCCTGCCGATTCCGATGTCGGGCCAAACAACTTGCAGAATTTTCCTGTGCTAACTGCGGTAAGCAGCGGCGGCCTCGTCACCGGAACTCTCAACAGCACGCCTAATCGCTCGTTTCGCATTGAGTATTTCAAAAACACCGCGTGTCATTCATCCGGTAATGGGCAAGGCGAAGTCTTGCTCGGTACGCAAACCGTTACCACCGATGGCAGCGGCAATGCGCCGTTGAGTTTCAGCTTCGCGTTCGATGCGACGAAACCATTCATCACGGCGACGGCTACTGATTTAACGACGAACGATACGTCGGAATTCTCGGCTTGCCGCCGTGATAATCGTGCGCCGCAATCGTTGTCGCCGTTGAGCGTTACGCGCCAACAAGGTAGCCCAGTGGCGAATTCCTTCATCGCCACCGTCAGCGATCTCGATCTGCCCGCCGACACGTTGACGGCGACGGTGAATGGGCTGGCGAGCGCTACGGTCAATGGCGTTACGGTTTCTGGCTTATCCGTTCAATGCACGGGAACGAATTGCAACGTCAGTGCGAACGTCGTTGCTGCTTGCGGCGCGACGACGCCGAGCGTGTCGTTCAATCTGGCGGTCAACGATAGCGCGGGCTTATCGGCATCGGCGACGTTGATCGTGAACGTCAGCAACAACACGCCGCCCGGGTTGAGTTACAACACGCCGCCTTCGGTCAATGCGGGAGCTTCGTTGACGATCAATCCGGCCAGCGGGCCGAGCGATAACGGTGCGGTGAGCAACATCGCCGTGCAAAGCGCCGGCACTTACACCGGCACGATTTCCGTCAACAGTGCAGGCGTAGTTTCGATCAGCAATGCCGCGCCGGTCGGCGTGCATACGATTACGATTCGCGCGACTGACAATTGCGCGCCGCCGGGCAATTTCACCGACGCGACGTTCACGCTGACCGTCGCATCGAGTTGTCCGACGATCACGGTCTCCCCTTCGTCAACGACGCCGCTACCCTTTGGCGTAACGGGTTCAGCCCTCCCGTTGATTTTCCTTTCAGCGTCGGGCGGCACCGGGTCTTACACGTTCAGCGATCCCGCCAACGCGCGTCCGCCCGGTACGACGATCACGTCGGTTAGCGGTTCGTGGCGTATCGGCGGCGTACCCAATACACCGGGCGTTTACACGTTTTCCATTCAAGCGATAGATGCCAACGGCTGCACCGGTACGACGACACTGACGGTCGTAATTCATCCAGCAACGCCTACGTTGGTCGTGACGACGCTGGCCGATGAAAACGGTGCGAACTTATCGGCTTGCTCTTTACGCGAGGCCATCATTGCCGCCAATACCAACGCGGCGTTCGGTGGATGCGGAGCCGGACAGGTCGGCTATGACACCATCGGGTTCAGCATCACGCCTGCGCCATCGGCTTATACGATCAACGTCAACACCAATCTGCCCGACCTGACCGAAGCGGTTTATCTCAATGGCGCGACGGGCGATGCGGCCTTTCCGCGCGTAGAGATTCACGGCGCGGGAACCGCGACTACTTCGACGGGCTTGCGAGTGTTCGCCAATCACTGTTACTTGCGCAATCTGGTCGTCAACAATTGCGCCACGCAAATCGTGCTGCAAGGCGGAGCGCGCAGTGTCATCGAGAATTGTTACCTCGGCACGAACGCGACGGGTGCGGCCAGCGCCGGCGGCCAAATCGGCGTGAGCGTTTCGAATGGCGCGACGCTCAACCGCATTGGCGCGACGGGCGTGAATCAGCCGAATGTTGTTTCCGGCAACAGCACCGTCGGCGTCGAATTCGTCGGCGACACAGTCGCCAGCAATTCCGCCTCCGGCAATCTCATTGGCACGAATCCGACCGGCGTGACAGCCGTCCCGAACGGAACGGGCGTGAGAATGCGCGATGGCGCGAGTTTCAATAGCGCCACCTCAAATTTCATTGCCTACAATGTGGGAGACGGCATTTCGATCAGCGACGGCGCTCCGCCGATACCACCGGCGCGCAGCAATTCGTTAAGCAACAACCGCATCTTCAGCAACGGCGGACTGGGCATCAATCTGGCGGGCGGTTCGAATCTGCTTTGCGCGCCGTCTGCCGCAAACGTTACCTGCAACGATGTCGGCGATGGAGATGACGGACCGAATCGCTTGCAAAACTATCCGGTGTTGACTTCATTCACAGCGGCGCGGGTCGTCAGCGGCTCACTCAACAGCACGCCCAATTCGTCGTTTACGATTCAGTATTACGCCAGCGAAGCGGGCGATCCGAGCGGTTTTGGAGAAGGCGAGGTAAGAGTTTTCAATGCCACCGTGACGACCGACGCCGGCGGGAATGTCAGTTTCACCCACACCATCCCTGTACCGACGCCTCCCGCCATAGACCCATTGATCGGTCATCCTTTCATCACAGCGCTAGCCATTGCTTTTAACACCAGCGATACGTCGGAATTCTCAAACTGGGTTACGGCTTGCGGCGCACCCGTCATTGTGACGTGTGCGACGGCGCAAACGGTAAATGCCAATGCGGCTTGCCAAACTGTCGTACCCGATTTCACCAGCGGCGTCGTCGCTACCAACAACTGTTCAAGCCTTGGCCCGCTTACCATCACGCAAAGCCCGGCAGCCGGTTCAATGGTTGGCTTGGGCGTTCATTCAGTGACCATCACGGTCAAGGACGGGATGATGAATACGGTGACTTGCATGACGATGCTGACGGTCAATGACACGACCGCGCCGAACATCGTCAGTTGCGCGACGGCGCAAGCGGCGCAGGCCAACGCCAGTTGTCAGGCCGCCGTACCGAACTTCGTCAGCCAAATCACTGCAACGGACAATTGCACGTTGGCGGGCGCGCTCACCATCACGCAAAGCCCGGCTGCCGGAACTCCGCTCGGACTCGGGACGCATACGGTGACGATCACGGTCAAAGACGCGGCGAATAACATGGCGACCTGTACGACGACCTTTACTGTGACCGACGCTACGCCGCCGACGTTGAGCGCGTGTCCGACCAATCAAACCGTGACGGCGAATGCCGCGACCGGGGCGACAGTGACTTACAC
>JABFSD010000020.1 GCA_013140935.1 Acidobacteriota bacterium | reverse complement strand
GAATCTGGCGATGCGCTTGCACGGGGCCGGCGTACCCATCATCGGCACTTCGCCCGACGCGATTGATCTCGCCGAAGACCGCAAGCGTTTCGGCAAACTCATCGCCGACCTCAACATTCCGCAACCCGTCAACGGCACGGCGGTCAACGTTGACGAAGCCAAGCGCGTCGCGGCTTCGATTGGTTATCCCGTGTTAGTTCGCCCCAGCTACGTTCTCGGCGGACGCGCGATGATGATCGTTTATGACGAGACTTCGCTTGAGCAATACATGAAAACCGCTGTCGAGGCTTCGCCCGAAAAGCCCATCCTCGTTGATCGCTTTTTAGAAGACGCTTTCGAGGTGGACATTGACGCCCTTGCTGATGGCGAACGCACGGTGATCTGCGGCATTCAGGAACACATCGAAGAAGCGGGCATTCACTCAGGCGATTCGTCGAGCGTCTTGCCGCCTTATATGGTCAAGCCCGAACACCTCGAAACCATGCGCCGTTACACGCGGCAACTGGCGAAAGCCCTCAACGTCGTCGGCCTGATGAACATTCAATTCGCCATCAAGGACGACATTGTTTACGTGTTGGAAGTGAACCCGCGCGCCTCGCGCACCGTGCCATTCGTAGCGAAAGCCACCGGCGTACCGCTTGCCAAAATCGCCGCGCGCCTGATGACCGGACGCAAGCTCGCCGAATTCGACCTGCCCGACGAACTCACCGTAGACGGCTTTTTCATCAAAGGCCCGGTCTTCCCCTTCAACAAATTCCCCGGCGTTGATCCCGTACTCGGCCCCGAAATGCGTTCGACCGGCGAAGTCATGGGGATGGCAGCTACGTTTGGCGCAGCCTTCGCCAAAGCTCAACTCGGCGCAAACGCCAACCTGCCCAAAGAAGGCACAGCCTTCATCAGCGTCAACGACAGCGACAAGCAAAACGCCGTTCGCGTAGCCAAGCGTTTAGCCGAACTCGGCTTTCGCATTGTGGCGACGCGCGGCACGGCGAGTTACTTGACCGATGCAGGCGTACACACCGAGCGCGTTTATAAAGTGAACGAAGGCCGTCCGAACGTGGTGGACTTAATCAAGAGCGACGAGATTGATCTGATCGTGAATACGCCGCTCGGCAAGACTTCCTATTACGACGAACGCGCCATTCGCCGCGCGGCGATGCAATATAACGTAGTGACGTTTACGACCTTGACCGGAGCGAATGCGGCAGTGAGTGCGATTGCTTCGCTGCGGCAGGACAAAATGAGCGTGACGAGTTTGCAGGAACATCACGGCTGAGGCAGTGGTTTGCCGGGAGGCGCTGTTTCGCCCTTCAAAACAATACTGTTTCACTTCGCCTAGCCGACATGCGGCGCACCGCGCAGATACGCTTCCATCGTTTGTCGCTCGGGGCGAATATAAAAGCTGCCGTAACATAGCTTGCGCAAGATGGCGTCAGGGCGCGTATACCAACTGCCCCAACTCAGCGGCGTGTCGCCATTCATATCGCGCGCGTCAATCACTGCGCCCGCATCCAACAACAGTTGAATCACAGCCTCGGTGCCAAACGCTGCCGCGCGATGCAATGGCGTTTCGCCTTTCGTGCGACAGTCGCGCATAAAACCGCCCGTCTCGACGTTAGGCGCAGTCACGCAATTCGGATTCGCTCCCGCAGCTAACAAAACTTTGATAACGAGTGCGTGCGTGGCGCTGTTGGGTTTGCATAGCGCCGCGTGCAACGGTGTTTCGTGCGTATCGGGCAACGGATGATTCACATCCGCGCCCTGTTCGATCAGGAACTGGCACAATTGCCAATGCCCGTGAAAGGCTGCGCCGTTGAGATCAAGGTTGTCGCCCATTGACGCAAGTGTTTCACCGTGAGCCAGCAAATGTTTGATGGCGCTCACGTCGCCGTAATAAGCGCACCATTGCAGCAGCGACGTGCCGTCAGCGTCAGTCGCATTGGCCGCGTGGCCGGCTGCCAGATAATCGAACACCAAATCGGTGCGTCCGTCCGCGATTCGTTCAAGCATGGTTCTTTCTCCGTTGTCACTAGCATTAACGAGCGCCGAATCGTTGCGCCGAACGCGCCCGTGCTTTGACGGCTTCCTCTTCACGATTGCGCGGCGGCGCATTGGTTTCAAGCGCGTAAAGCAACTTGCTCGCAACCGCCGCGACTTCATCAACCGCCGCGTCAAAGGCCGCTTCATTCGCTTTGGAAGGTTTGTTAAACCCGCTCAACTTGCGCACGAACTGCAACGAAGCCGCGCGAACTTCATCTTCAGTGACGGGCGGTTCAAAGTTAAAAAGCGTCTTGATATTTCTGCACATCAGCGTGATTCCTTTTCTCTGCTCAAGACAGTTCCAGCCTGTCGCAATTGCGCGATGCGGTCGTCGCCATAACCGAGTTCGCGCAAAATTTCTTCGGTATGTTGGCCTAACATCGGCGCGGCGCACTGAATCGCGCCGGGTGTCTGCTCGAAATTAACCGGGACGCCAAACGTACGCATTCGCCCAAAGTGTGGATGCTCGACCATCGGGTTCATCTCCATTGCCGTCACTTGCGAGTCGTGCATGAATTCGAGATAGCTGTTCACCGAACCGCAAGGCACGCCCGCGTTGAGCAATGCGGCTTCCCATTCCGCCGTCGTGCGTCCGCGCAAGATCGGTTGTAACAACGCCGTCAACGTTTCGCGCGCCGCCGTGCGCTGGTCATTCGTGGCGTAGCGTTCATCCGCGCCCAATTCAGGCAAACCCATTTCCTGACAGAGCAAGCGCCAAAACTTATCGGTCGCCGCGCCGATGAAAATCAAACCATCGCTCGTCTCGAACAATTGGTAAGGATAAATGCCGAGCGTGCCTTCTTCCTCAGTCTCGAGCGGCTCGATAAAATGTTGCGCCGACACTGACATCACGGCTTGCAACAACGACGTTTCGATTTTCTGCCCCGCGCCGCCGCAGCGTTCACGATGAAAGAGCGCGGCATTGATCGCCATCACCACCAGCATCGAAGCCTGATAATCCGACACCGCTACTGAACCAATCGCCGTCCGCCCGCCGTTATAACGTTCGTTGTCGCGCGCCACGCCACTCAGACTTTGCAACACCGGATCGTAACCAGGCCGCGCGCGCATCGGCCCGCGCGCGCCAAACGCCGTGGACGAACAGTAAATCAAACGCGGATTGAGCTCGCGCAACGTCGCGTAATCAATGCCCAGTTTTTCCGTTACGCCTACGCGAAAGTTTTCAATCACGACGTCAGCGTCTTTGACGAGTTGGTAAACGATCTCGCGCGCCGCAGGTTTAGTCAGGTCAAGTGCGACTCCGCGCTTGTTGCGATTCCAGGCTTGAAAGATGCGGCTCTCACCTTTCAAGAACGGCCCCCACGCCCGCGCGCCATCGCCCGCGAGCGATTCGATCTTGATGACACTCGCACCCATATCGCCCATCAACGCCGCACTAAACGCGCCATTGATGAAGCTGCAAAAGTCGAGTACGCGCACGCCGACGAGCGGGCCAGCAGGAACGTTGGATGTCGTTGGTGTTGTCATTGAGGTGGGAAGCAATTCGTTCCGATTGTTATTCGCCGATGAGTCCATCTTAGTGCCAGCTTCCTAACAGAAATTCCCAAAACGCCCGCCGCCTTCCCAGATGGCGCTCAAGCTGAGGCCACTTGCGCTAAACTTCAGCGGGCGAAGTGAATTTCCAAACATCGGTGTCGCGGGCTTGGCGCAACAGCTTGCCCAACAAGCCGGTTACTCCGTCGGCGCGTTACTAATTTTTTGCGGCATAAGAATCATCTGTGTCGCTTCTGCAAGCTGTTTGCATAGGGCTTTCGTGTTATGGCCTTCGATTTGCGAGTGCGCCGGATTTTCCGGCAGAGGCCGATATTCAACCTGAAAGCCCAACGCACGCGGCACGCTCGTCACGATTTCTCCCAACCCAGTGCCGGGTTTGCCTCTGCCTGCTGCTTCTTCTGGCGTGGTCAAACGCGCCAGATCAACCGACACTTCCGGGTCAGGCCGACTGTTGAACATATAAGCGATGCTTTTGACACTGCCGTCTTCATAAACCCGTGTGTGATGCAACCGACGATATAACAGGTCATCGTCGTTGATGGTTACGTTAGGCAGACTCATTCGAAAATCCCTGAAACCAGTTCGATGATTGCTGCGGCTGAAGTCTTTTCATCTTCCTGAAATTGCCGTTGTTCGCCTTGCCCTTTCACCAACAAGTAACGCAGTTCGGCATTGGGGTGAATCTCAACCTCAAGCGCGCCGTTTGTGCCGCGCCACTCAAGCTGTACGCCGCCGTTGGGCAACGGAGCGACATCGTAAGGGAGCAGCTTGTCGCCTTTTGACTGATGAAACCGATTGACGAGTAGCGCAAATAGCTCTTCCGCCTGACGGATGGCATTCAGCGAAGTCGGCTGCGCTCCATAAGAGTCCCAATCCGCTTCCGTCTGGCTGATCTCACGCAATTTCTTTTGCACTGAAACAATCAACGAGTCTTTGGTTGTAAGCGTTGCTTGGGGCGCAGGAACACCGTGCCGCTGCAAGAAGGCTGCTGTGTCCGCGCCGGTTTCAAATCCCAAAAGTTCTTGCAACTGCAAAGTCGTTAGCTTGCCCGACCGATAGCTTTCGAGCGCGTAACCTTCCAGCACCTTTCGGGCAAGGTCGCCGTTCTGCGCCGAAAGAAGGGCCGCTGCTTTGTCAGGTATGCTTACAATCAGTTCCATAATTTTCCTCAATTGAAGGCGGCTGAGAATACCGCGAACGTTATGCGTAGGCAAAAAATCAAGGGAGTTCGCTTATCGCTATGCCCGCAAATGCGCTTTGAGAAAGCATCCTGTTTGCGCCCGCTCGAATCGAGAAAGTGCGTCTCGTGCTTCGCCGCGTCATAAATCAACGTAGCTCCATACCCGCCCATCCCCCGACATCATCGGCTCGACTACGTTGAGCGCAGCGGCTACGGCGACCGCCGCATCAAAGGCGTTGCCGCCCGCCGCCAACACATCCAAACCCGCTTGCGTAGCCAGCGGATGCCCCGAACTCACCATGCCTAGCGTGCCGCTGGCCGGTTTCTCGTTGACGGGATTGGCGCTCGATGCCGCGAACGTCGAGACGAAAACCAACGCGGCGATCAGAAAAACGCTTCGTTTCATATTTCCTCCGATTCCATCACTGCCAAAAAACTTTCCGGTGTAACAATCTTCAAAAAGCGAAACCGTTTTTGAAACTCCCGCCCTTCCTCGCGTTTCCATTTCATCAAGTCGAGCAAATCGTTATCACGGCTGACGAGGTAATCGGCTTTCATTTCGACTGCCAGATTGATGTATGGCTCGTCTTTCGGATCGCGCGGATAAATAAAGCGGGTTGGTACTTGTTTGATAAGCGTGGCGTTTTGCTCAAGCCGTTCAAAGAGAGCTTCAATCGCAACATCGGTGAGTCGTTTCAGGCTGGCGCGTACTTCTGGCCGATTGAGTACATGCCGAACCTCGGCCAGAATCAACTTGCTCACATACAGCGTGATTTTTCCTTCGTCGAGCAAGTCGAAAATACGGGCGGCAGGGCTTTTCTCGTTCGCAGCGGCTTGCACAAAGACCATACAGTCAACGACGACGCCGGGCCGCGTGACAGTTTCACTCATTGGTCTTCAGCGAGCCTCTTTCGGTAAAAGTCTTCGCGCGCGTTCTCAACCAGCGCAGCCAATTCGTCGTCGGTCATTCCACTTTCCGCGAAGCCTTCACGCGTTGGTGCGAGAATTTCTTTGAACGGTTTTTGCGCGAGAACTTTGGCTTCAAGCAACAGCCGCGCGTATTCTTCAGCACTCTTATTACCATTGCTGCGAGCCAGTTCTTCCAAGGCGTACGTCGTTCCGCTCGGTAAGCCGACAATTTCCAAGCATTCAGTTTCAACTTCTAAGCTCATCATCTTATTCCTTTCGCGCTTGAGTATAAGGCCGTTGCCGACCATCGTAAATAAACGGTATGCTTAGGGCGAAAGGAGTTTTTATGAGCCCGACCACCATGACCTTACCCATAGACACTGAAATCGAAAGCTGGCTGGCAAAGAATGCCGCTGCGCAAGGCATCAAGGCTGAGCAATTTGCGGTAGAAGCCCTGCGGCGCTTGGCACGCAGACCATCCATTGATGAAGTCTTCGCCGATGTTCAGGCGGAGTTTGAAGCCAGCGGCATGACCGATGAGGAATTAGGCCACATCATCGAGCAGGCGGTTACCGAAGTACGGGCGGCTAAAGCATGAGCGACCGGTATCTTGTCGTATTCGATACGGTGGCCTTGGTACAACGCACCATTAATCCCAAATGGCTGCTGGAAGGGCGTCACTTATTTTCAGGTTAGTGGGGGAACGTACTCCACCAACTGAAGAAAATAATAGCCAAACTTGTCAGTTACCTCCTCATCATCCAATTAATGATTGTATTCCAGACAACGTTTGGCCCGCACTCATAATTCCATACTTTGTCTTCTCTAAAAACGTGTAATGTTAGATGTATACCGAGTTCATCACTTACTGAAGTAAAGTCTGCCATAAACTGAGAGGCATCAGGATGCCCTTGGAAAATCGCAGTTTCCCCAATATAAACAGGTACATTGTTGTTCCTGCCATAGTTTCTTACTACGGTCAAAATCTCTTGCATCTTAGTTCTGGTAAACGAGTTTAACGAGTCTGGGTAACGGTAATTCCCATCCCATACGTCCACACCACAGGCCTGTATCGGGCTTGGGGGTTTTACGAAACTTAGTTGTAGCTTATTCCAATTATAAAAATGAAACTCAGCAATTTGATTTGAGATCCCGCTCAATGGCTTATAACTTGTGCTGATGCTAGTCGGAATAGTGGTGCCGCGATAGGCATATACGATTCTGCTTTTAGTGTCGTAGCGTCGAATCGCTTGAGCAGTTCGTAAAGCTAGAGCTTCCCAATTGGAAGCTCTAGGCTCGTTACATAAATCATACCAAATATTCATACGAGCATCTTGAGCTTTTCCTGCAAAGTGAGCGGCAAAACGTTCCCACTTTCTAACGAAATCATCATCGTTAGTAATTGTAGAGTTCGGTAGAGTGCCCGGCCAATGGAAATCAATCACCAAATTGACCCCGCGCGCCCAACAAGTTTCATATGCAGCATCAGCCAAACCAATCCACCAATTCGTGCTGTTCTGCACTGATGCAAAATAAATGGGTAGTCTGACAATATTCGCACCATTATTAGCAAGCACATTGATATGGTCCTGTAAAATTCTCTGCGAAGTACCCAAATCTATCGGCGTAGTAGTGCCTTCGTAGTAAACTCGGGGGGCGAGCATCATGCCTCTTCTAGGAAGGGCATTGACTGTTTCTATCAATGCGCAAACAAGCACAGCTAACAATGGAAAACGGAATGTTCTGAAGATCATTTTTTGTCCTTTCTGTGAAACTAACGGTCAGATGAATCAACGGTTTCGTCCAAATGCAACGCAGAGGTTACAGATTCAAAACCCAAGCCGCAACCCAAAGTCCCTGTTCCGATTCAGTAGTTGCGTATTTGTGATGCGTCCGCCTTGCGCAACATTCATCATCAGTTCAATCAAATTGATTGATTACGACATCACGGTCTGGGAAGCTCGCAACGAGTTTGAGTTGGCCGCCCATCGCTGTTACGAATTTGCGCAACGTGCTGACGTATATGTCATTTTGATGCTCCATCTTTGAGACGACGCCTTGATTCATTTGCATGGCTTCGGCGACTTGCTCTTGCGTGAGGTTGAGCACCTTGCGTAATTCCTGCAAGGCGATTTCTTCCAGCAATTCGTTGGAGCGTGCGATGACGCGCGCCTGACTTTCAGGTGGCATCTTTTCTAACAAGGTTTGAAATTTCTTGGCCATTACAACAAGCCCTCCTTTTTCAACTGCGCCAAATGTTCATCGTAAAGTTTATCCGCGATGGGAACGAAGATTTTATACCAACGATCCACACCCGTTTTATTGCCGCCAATCAGCAGAATCGCGCTGCGTCGCGGGTCAAAGGCGTAAAGCACGCGGTACGGCTCGCCTTTGTGTTGGGTGCGCAACTCGCGCATGTGCCCGTGTTTAGAACCTTTGATGTCTGAGCAATGTGGGAATGTTAAATGAGGGCCGTGTTCGCCTAACAATCGCACGGAAACGGCGACGGATTCCTGTTCGTCAATATCCAGCGATTCCCACCATTGCCCAAACTCATCTGTGTATTCAATGTCCCAACTCAATCGCATTATAGCCTCACAGTGATATGGCCTCAAAGAGATATAAATCTTCGCGCTGCGAGTCCGCTTAAAGCGCCTCAACCTCTGCCAGTTCTTCTGCCAGTTCTTCTGAAGGAGGATGAGATGGAAAGAAAGCATTCTCGCTTTTGGCATGCTGAATCACTTGCTCCGCCCATTCAGGAGCTTTGTCATCCAACTCAGCCTTTAGTGCTGACCAATCCAGCGTCGCCAACGCGCCGTTAAGGTGATCGGTCGCCCACATCAAATCCTCCAGTCCAGCATGAAAGCCGTATTCCTGTAGGCCGCTGAGACGAGTAAAGAACACATCCCAAACCGCTTCCTGACGCATTTCGTCGTCCAATTGGCTGTCAGCAGTGTTAAGGTCGTTATCCTGAAATTGCGGGGTACTGGGTAACTCCTGCAACAGAGCGAGTATGAACCGATACGAACTTCGCCACGTCCCGCATTGATCCATGTACCGCCGCACCAGAGAGGCATGCGCCAATGAACGACGCCCATCGAGGCCCCCTGACATGGCTTGCAGAAAGATCCAAACGGGTTTGGTTTTATGATACTGCGCCAGACTTTGATTGAGCGGATCGAATTGATGGCGTTCCCAGGCGAATTTTTCGTTGTATGGCAGTCGTTCAACCGGCTTGTGTTCCAGCAAATCAGCAAGCGCCGAGAACCTGGCGAATTCACCCGCATGCTCTCTCAATCCTTCGTCAACCACGAAACGCGGGAGGTCTTTCCGATGAAGATATTTGCAGGTCGTCCTGACTGGCTCGAACAACACAGAATCATGCTTGATGCAATAGCCGGTTTCTTTCCCAATCAACAGACTCTGGCCGCAATTATGGATACAGTTGCGGCAGCTATAAAGTTCGTTCATCGCTACACCTGATAGATCGGGGGCCGTAATTCCTTTCTCCTGATCCTGACGGAAATAATCAGCAAGTTCGTCAGCCATACATTCCTCTATGCCCAAAATTTACGAAAGCCATAAGGCAAAGCGATATTAGCGCAGCATTCACACAATCCTCAAAAGCGTAGCAAAAAAGCATCCGTGCTTACGTTCGCAGATGCGCTTTCAAAAACCGCCCCGTATGCGACCGCTTGCACGCCGCCACTTCTTCCGGCGTACCCGTCACCACGACCTCGCCGCCCGCGTGTCCGCCTTCGGGGCCGAGGTCAATCACGTAATCCGCCGTCTTGATGACATCGAGGTGGTGTTCGATCAGCAACACCGAATGCCCCGCGTTGACCAAGCGATTCAACGATTCGAGCAGCTTTTCAATATCCGCCAAATGCAGCCCCGTCGTAGGCTCATCCAAAATGTAAACCGTATGTTTCGCGCGTTGCAGCTTGCTCAGTTCCGTAGCGATCTTGATGCGTTGCGCTTCGCCACCCGACAGCGTCGTCGCCGATTGCCCCAGCGTCAGATAGCCCAAACCCAAATCGTTTAGCACTTCGATCTTCTTGCCGACGGCGGGTTCGTCTTTGAAAAACGTGACGCCTTCTTCGACGGACATATTCAGCACGTCGTCAATCGTCTTGGCGCGCAGCGTGACTTCGAGCGTCTCGGCGTTGAAGCGCGCGCCTTTGCAAGCACCGCAAGTGACTTCGACATCAGGCATGAAATAAAGCTGTGTTGTTATAGCACCTTCCCCTTGACACTCTTCGCAACGCCCGCCTTTGACGTTGAACGAAAACCGTCCCGGCTTGTAATCGCGTTCGACCGAGAGCGGCGCTTTGGTGAACAGGTCACGAATCGTGTCGTAAAAACCGATATAGGTTGCGGGGTTTGAGCGGCTGTTGCGGCCAATCGGCGATTGGTCAATGTTGACGACTTTGTGTACGTGTTCGAGTCCGTCAACGGCATCGTGCGCGCCGGGCAGCGTGCGCGTGTCTTCGAGACGTTTCCAAAGGGCTTTGAAAAGGATTTCGTTGATGAGCGTACTCTTGCCCGAACCCGATGCGCCCGTGATGGCGACAAGCTGGCCGAGCGGAATCGTCACATCAATCGCTTTGAGATTGTTTTCGCGCGCGCCGCGAATGACGAGCGATCTGCCTTTGCCTTTGCGTCGCTCTTTCGGCGTAGCTATCGCGCGCTTGCCTGAAAGAAACTGCCCCGTCGGTGAAGCCTTACACGCCAGTACGTCTTTCAGCTTGCCTTGCGCGACGACTTCACCGCCGTGGATGCCCGCGCCAATGCCCATCTCAATGACGTGGTCGGCGGCGCGGATGGTGTCTTCGTCGTGTTCGACTACGATCACTGTGTTGCCGATGTCGCGCAACCGTTCGAGCGTAGCGATCATCTTCACGTTGTCTTTTGGGTGCAGCCCGATGCTCGGTTCATCCAACACATAAAGCATTCCCATCAGCCCCGAACCGATTTGCGTAGACAACCTGATGCGCTGCGACTCGCCACCTGACAAAGTACCCGAACGACGATTGAAATTCAGATAATCAAGCCCGATGCCCAGCAGCAATTCGACGCGCCCGCGAATCTCGTTCAGCACCTGCTTGCCCGCATCAGCGCCGCGCCCCGTAGGCTTGAGCGTACCCAAGAACGCATGCAGTTCGTCAAAGTTCATCTGGCCGAATTCATAAACCGACTTGCCCGCAATCGTGAAAAGCATGCGCGTCGCCCGCACGCGCGCGCCGTCACAATCAGGGCAAATCTTTTCAACCATCACCTTGTCGAGCCAGGCTTCCATCCCTGAACTCGCTTCGCCGCGTTGACGATAGCGGCGATAGTTGCGTTCGATGCGCCGCGCGATGCCGCCGAATCCGATCTCTTTGCCTTCCCACTCGTGGCGCTTGCTCAACTCTTTCGCGTCAGGCGGCGTCATCACTTTGAACTTTTTCTCGATGCCATAAAGCATCGCCGCGCGCGCTTTGTCAGGCAGCTTTTCCCACGGTGTATCAAGCGAAAACTTCAACGCTTCAGCCAGGCTGAACATGATGCGCCCGTCCCAATTATCCGCTTTGTAATTGAACGCTTCGCGCACAAAGCATCCGCCGCGAATCGAACGCTGCGGATCGGGCACGAGCAATTCGGGATGCGTCAATTTATAAACGCCCAAGCCTCCGCACGTTCGGCACGCGCTCTCAGGGTCGTTGAACATGAAATAAGCTGGCTGAATATCGCCGTAAACGAAATGATGCGTCGCGCTGGTGTTGGCGCGATAGAACTTGTCGGTTTCGGCCTTGTTCGCGCCTTTCAAGATGTGAACTTGAATCAATCCATCGCCAACTAAAAGCGCAGCCGCGATGCCCGCCTTGATGGCTTTCTCGTGCGCGCGGTTGACGACGAAACGATCTACGACGGCGTCCAATTCTTTGACGGATGTTTCGTCGAGTTCGATTTGTTGCGAGATGTCTATGGGTTTGCCATCAACGATGAGATGGCGGCAACCTTTCTTGCGAATTTCGGTGAAGACGTAATCCAACTCTTCGCCGTAAACCTTAAACACCGCCTCGCGCAAT
>JABFSD010000117.1 GCA_013140935.1 Acidobacteriota bacterium | reverse complement strand
GGAAGGTATCGTGGCGCAATCAGTTTCGCCGCGTCGGTTTGTGATGCGGTTGCTGGGTGGATTTGCCGGGCTGGCTCTGTTGCTGGCGGCGTTGGGGATTTACGGCGTGATTTCGTTTTCGGTCGCGCAACGAACGAATGAAATCGGCATTCGCATGGCGTTGGGCGCACAAAACAGAGAGGTGCTGAAACTCGTGTTGGGGCAGGGCGCACGGTTAATTGTGACAGGCATCGTCAGCGGATTGTTGACGGCAGTTTTGTTGACGAAGGTAATGCAAAGTTTGCTGTTCGGTGTGCAGGCTACTGACCCGCTGACCTTTGCCAGTGTCGCGTTGTTGCTGTCGCTTGTGGCGTTCGTGGCCTGCTGGATTCCCGCGCGGCGGGCGACGAAGGTTGATCCGATGATTGCGCTGCGGTGCGATTGATTCAAATTCAAACAAGGAGAATTTATGCAAACCCTGTGGCAGGACCTGCGCTACGGCGCGGGTGTGTTCATCAAGCAGCCTGCGCTGGCGTTGCTCGCCGCACTTGCTTTGGCGCTGAGCCTCGGCGCGGCGCAAAGCGTAGCGCAGTCACCCAGCCGCCTGCTTCCTGATGGCTACGTCAAGGCGAAGGGAGCCGCGACCGACAGTGCCACGGGTTTACCCAAACGCGTCCTGCACCGTGCCAGTGGCGTGACGTTGGTGCTGATTCCGGCGGGCGAATTCAGCATGGGTTCGCCGACCGGCGAAGCCGAACGCATGGACGGCGAAGACCAACATCGGCGCATCATCCACCAACCGTTTTATCTCGGCGAAACTGAAGTCACTGTCGCACAGTTTCGCCGCTTCGTCGCGGCCACCAAATACAAAACCGACGCCGAAGCCGGGACGCCGCTCGACGCGCATCGGGTAGGCTCGTTTGCCGCCCTGCCCCACGGAGACCGCACATGGTCGTTGCTTGCCAACTGGCGCAATCCGTTTCCGAACCTCCCCGAATACCGCCGCCGCGACGAGCATCCGGTCGTTCACGTCAGTTGGAACGACGCGCAACGTTTTTGCGCACACTTCGGCTTTCAATTGCCGACTGAAGCGAAATGGGAATACGCCGCGCGCGCCGGGAGTCAAACCAGTTATTTTTGGGGCGACCGGGCGCAAGACGGCGCGGACTTCGCCAATGTGAACGACGAGCAGGCGCGCCGCCGTTTCAAAGACACAGGCCAGACGCTCCCTTTCGACGACGGAGCCGCATTGGTTACGAACGTCCGACGCTATCGTCCGAACGCCTGGGGCTTGTATGACATGGTCGGCAATGTTTTGGAGTGGGTCGAAGACGCTTACGTCCACTGCTATCCGGGCGATGGCGCGGACGAATCCGCCGCGACTGGTGACAACAAGGCAGGGCGCGTGCTGCGTGGCGGTTCGTGGCTGGATTCACGCACGTATCTGAGGTCGGCAGTACGTGTGACGATGGAAGAGGCCGCGCGGCGCGACTTCATCGGCTTTCGCATCGTGAAGCGCCTTGAACCATAGTTTTTTTGATCGGAGGCTGTGATGCAAACCCTGATGCATGACCTGCGCTACGGCGCGCGAATGTTATTCAAACAACCTAGCTTCACCTTGATCGCCGTCGTCACGCTCGCACTTGGCATCGGAGCCAACACGGTGATTTTCAGCCTCGTGCAGGCGTCGTTGTTGCGACCGCTGCCCGGCGTAGCAACCGACAATTTGCTGTATGTCTTCAGCGGCAGTTCCGCCTCGCCTTACAACAATGCGTCGTATCCCGATTACGCCGATTTCCGCGACCGCAATCAGGGCTTCAGCGGACTCGCGGCGTTTGGCGGCATCACGGCGAGTCTCGGTGCAAACGAGCGTACTGAAATGGTCACGGGCGGCATTGTCTCCGGCAATTACTTTGAAGTGCTGGGCGTCATTGCAGCGTTGGGGCGCACGCTCAACACTGCTGACGATCAAACGCCGGGCGCGCATCCGGTTGCCGTCATCAGTCACGGGTTGTGGCAGCGGCGCTTCGGCGGCAACGCGAATGTCATCGGGCAACCAGTCCGTTTGAATGGGCAGAACTTCTCGATCATCGGCGTGCTGCCTGCGGCCTTCAAGAGCGTGATTCCAGGGCGTGTGGACGATCTTTACACACCGCTGATGATGCAGGCGGTAATGCGTCCGCCGCGCGGTGGTTATTCGGGCGAGATGAATCCTGACTTGCTCAACGTGCGCGGCAATCGCTGGCTGGCGATGATCGGACGGTTGAAGCCCGGCGTCACGCTAGAACAGGCGCGCGCCTCACTGACGCCGATTACCGAGCAACAGGCGCGCGACTTTCCCGACACCAATGCCAATCGTATTGCGACACTGACCCGCGCCGACGAAGGCGATCCTGAAAGTCGCGGCTTGCTCGCGCGCGTCGCCACGTTGCTGTTGTCGGTCGTCGGCATCGTGCTGTTGATTGCCTGCGCCAACGTAGCGAACCTGCTGCTGGTGCGGGCTTCGGCGCGGCGCAAAGAGATTGCGATCCGCCTGGCATTGGGTGCGGGACGGTTTCGGCTCGTGCGGCAATTGCTGACCGAAAGCGTCCTGCTCGCGCTGTTGGGCGGCGCGCTCGGCATGTTGCTGGCCGTGTGGGGCGTAGAGGTTTTGAAAGCCGCGCCGCCGCCGCCGGGCGTATTGCCGATGACGCCGGATTTTGCCTTCGATGGGCGCGTGTTGGGCTTCACGCTGGTGCTGTCGTTGCTGACGGGAATCGTGTTCGGACTCGCGCCGGCCTGGCAAAGCACGCGCACCGACCTGGTCACGGCGTTGAAAGACGAAGCGTACACGTTCGACCAAAAGCGGCGGCGCGGGAATCTGCGCAACGCGCTGGTCGTCGCCCAAGTCGCGTTGTCTTTGCTGCTGCTGATCGGCGCAGGCTTGTTTTTACGCAGCCTCTGGCGCGCGCAAGCCATCACGCCGGGCTTCGATGCCGCGCAAGTGTTGACCGCGCCGCTCAACATCAACCTGCTGCGTTACACGCGCGAGCAGGGACGCCAGTTTTATCAGCAAGCCGTCGAGCGCGTCGCCGCCTTGCCCGGCGTGCAAGCGGTCAGCCTCACCCGCATCCTGCCGCTGGGCGGCAACGCTTCGGTGCGCGGTTTGTTGATCGAAGGCCGCGCAGGCGTGCGCGACAACTTTCGCAGCGAAGGCGGAGGCGCAGCGTCAAACTCGCCCGACACCTTGAGCGTCAGCGTCATCGCGCAGAACTTCTTTCCGACGATGGGCATCGCGTTGCGCAACGGACGCGATTTCAGCGCGACTGACAGCGCCGACAGCCCCTCCGTCATCATCGTCAACGAAACCTTTGCCGCGCGGCATTTCCCCAACGAAGAAGCGCTGGGCAAACGCCTGAGCCTGAACGGCGAACGCGGCCCGTGGCGCACGATCATCGGTATCGCGCGCGACAGCAAATACGCCACGTTGGGCGAAGCGGCGACGCCTTACGGATATTTGCCGCTCACGCAAAATCACGAAACCGGCATGACGCTGCTGATTCGCACGAACGGCAATCCGGCGGCGCTGACGACGCAGGTGCGACAAACCGTCCAATCGCTCGAAGCGAATCTGCCGCTTGCCAACGTGCGCCCGCTGACCGAAGTCCTCGGCAATTCGCTCTATGCCGCGCGGATGGGCGCAGCAC
>JABFSD010000480.1 GCA_013140935.1 Acidobacteriota bacterium | reverse complement strand
CCGCAGTGGTCTTGAACATCTGCCCGATGAAACCGGCGGACGCATTGCGATGGCGAATTGGACGCCCGCCGGTTTCATCGGGCAGATGTTCAAGACCACTGCGGCGCAAGTGCCGCCGCCGTCCAACGTGCCTTCACCACTCTTGTGGGGCGACGTAGCGAACGTCGGCGAACGCTTGAACGGCCACGTCACCAACGCACAATTCACGCGGCGGATGTGTACGTTCAAGTTGCCGATGACGCCTGAACAAACGGTGGATTACTTCCGCCAATGGTATGGCCCTACGTTGCGCGCCTTCGCGGCGCTCGACGAAATCGGCCAAACGATGTTGCACCGCAACCTCACGCGGCTGTGGACAGAACACAACCAAGCCACCGACGGCACGACGCTCGTCGAGTCGGAATATCTCGAAATCACTGCCACGCGCGTCTAACGCGAGCGGCATTCATCAACAACAACAAGAAACACAGGCGACCCCAGATAACGTGGATGGCGGAGAGGCGGCGGATACTCGCGGATTTTTTCCGCATTCATCGGCGCTGATCCGCCGCCTCCGCGCCATCCACGTTATCTGGGGTTGCTGGTATCCACTGAAACCAGGAGAAAGAGAATGACCAGAATTTTGATCGTAATGATGTTGATCTCGTCTTTGGCCTTCGGGCAAACAGCGGTCACTGACACGGCGGCAATTGCCTACGACGGACAAGGCTTGATGCGCGGCAAAAAGGGCATCGAACCCAACGCCGGCCAATGGAAAACGTGGGTGATTCCGTCCGGCAAAGACTATCGCGTACCCGCGCCGCCGGGACGTTTCGAATCGCGCGCCGAGTTGCGCCAAGTCGCCGAACTCGTCAACCAAAATACTGACGAACACAAGCAACAAATCGCTTATTGGGACGCGGGCGCTCCGGCTTATCGCTGGATGGATTTGATTAACGCACGCGTGATGGCGGGCACGCCGACGACGGCGTTTCCGCATCGCGTTTACAACTACGTCGCATTGGCGATGTATGACGCGACGGTGGCGACGTGGGAATCGAAATACCATTACAGCCGCCAACGTCCGAGCGAGAGCGACAGCCGCGTGAAGCCCGTGCTGGAAGTTCCCGACAGCCCGTCATATCCATCGGAACATGCGGCGGCGGCGCAAGCGGCAGCCACCGTACTCGCGCACTTCCTGCCCAACGAAGCGCAAGCCTTTCAAACGATGGCCGAACAAGCGGGCTGGTCGCGCGTGCGGGCCGGTGTGCAATATCCCAGCGACTATTACGCCGGACTCGATCTTGGTAAGAAAGTCGCTGAAGCCGTGATTGCCAAAGCGAATATGGATGGCTCTTCGATTCCGTGGACGGGCAGCGTGCCGACCGGCCCGTGCAAATGGGTCGGCACGAATCCTGGCAACGTAGGCGCAGTGAGTTGGACGCCGCTGGTGCTGACGACGGCGAGCCAGTTTCGTCCCGCGCCGCCGCCGCCGTGCGATTCGGCGCAGGTGCAAGCTGAGACTTTGGCCGTACGCAATTTCCCGCGCACGTTCAACACTACGTCAAAGGCGTTTTACTGGCAGACGCCCGACGGGCTTCAACAATGGCCTTATCGTTTCGCCGACAAGTGGATCGCCGAAGACAAACTCGATCACAACGCGCCGCGCGTAGCCCGCATTTACGCGCTGTTGGCGGCGGTCTATTTCGACGCTTTCATCGCCAGCCAAGATGCGAAGTTTTCGTTCTGGTACATTCGCCCGCATCAACTCGACCCGCTGATTACGCCGGTGTTTGCGGTGCCGAACTTTCCGAGCTATCCGTCGAATCACTCTACGTTTTCGGCAGCGCGGGCTGAGATGCTGGCGCACCTGTTCCCGACACGCGCGGACTTCATTCGCGCCGTCGGCAAGGAAGCAGGCGACTCGCGCATCTGGGGCGGCATTCATTACGAAATGGATAACGTCGCAGGCGTGACGCTGGGCAAATCAGTCGCGCAAGCGTTCATCACGCGGGCGCAAAATGACGGCTCGCAATAAACTGTGGCCTGGAAGCTTTTGCCAAGCCAGCCGTGATAGACCGCAGATGACGCGGGTGCGGCGGATTTTCGCGGATTCTTTTTGGGAATGATCCGCGCTGATCCGCTGCACCCGCGTCATCTGCGGTCTACGTTTTTTTCTTACCCCAATCATTATTTTCTTCAGCCTCCATCGAATTCCGCTCCTGCTTTCGCATGTATCAGTGACCGGCGAAATGCGCTGGCAACTGACTGCAACAAAAAGACAACAGGAGAAGAAGGATATGTCGAACTTACACAAGCTAAGGCAGGTCGTAGTGTGCGCGGCGCTCGTCGCGCTAACGGTCGTCATCACCGCTCGCTACGCAATGGCACATGACCTGGCGCGCTACCGACCTGGCGTGCGCAATGCGCCAGCCGAACAGCGCCTCACCCGTGAACAACTGAATCTGATTGCACAAAGTTTGCGCGCGCACACCGGCTGGCAATCACTCTATTTCGATGAAGACGGCTTTTTGATTTGCCCCGACCCGCAAGCATTCAGCGGAGGTTCGGCAGCGGCGCGCAAGCTGTTGGGCGCGGCGCTCACAGACGAAGCGGCTTACGAGCTGGAATCGCATCATCGTTCGGGCGAAGTGAAATTCGGGCGGATCAGCGCAGGCACTGAGCACGTAGACCATAAGACTTCTCTCAAAATCAGCATCCGTCACGTGCAAATTGATTTCACCGACTTTCGGCAATTGCACGGCGAGCCGCTCGCGCTCAGGGCTTTCGATCCGGGCATCGCCGTCCTGCACGAACTGGCGCACGGCGTTTGGCGCTTGCCCGATGCGCGCTCAGCCGCAGACGAGCCAGGCGAATGTGAGCGTTATATCAACCAGATTCGCCGCGAACTGCATTTGCCGGAACGCCAGCATTACAGCGCGGGCGCTCGTTCCCGCGCCAATCGCGCGCAGTTGGTGGCCGAATTGCGCTTCATTCGTTTCAGGGAAAAACACGGGCAACTCAGACGGGAACATTTTTTTCTGCGATGGGATGCCGAATTGGTCGGTGCGCTCGACGCAACCAATGTAACAGCGTTTATGCGTTAGCGCAGCGAATGGCGCTGGGCCTACGCGCTGTGCGCAATCCCATCACGCCTATAACTCCCACGACACTCATTACGATAATCGAGGAAAATTTATGCAAAACCATTTTCGCAAAACTCTATTGAGCCTCGCGCTGTTCACATTGTGCGCGGCGCACGCAACGCAGGCGCAGAATCTGCCTTACCTGCAACTCATCAAACAGACCGCCACGGACGGCGCAGCCAATTCCGAATACGGTGGCGCAATCGCCGCCAGCGAAAGCACCAAAGTCGTCGGCGCACGGGCGCACAAGGTCGGAACAAAAGCGCGGCAAGGCGCAGTTTACGTTTACGCCAAAGTGGGCAATGGTTGGGGCGAGCCGCAAATGCTCATTGCCAATGACGGTGAAGCCGCAGACGAGTTCGGCACGGCGGTCGCCGTCAGCGGCGATATGCTGGTCGTAGGCGCGCCCAACCACAAAGTCGGCAACAATGCCAAACAGGGTGCGGCGTATGTCTTCACGCGCGCGAACGGCGTCTGGACGTTTCAACAAAAGCTCACGGCCATTGACGGCGCGGCGAACGATCTCTTCGGCGCAGCGGTCGGCATC
>JABFSD010000447.1 GCA_013140935.1 Acidobacteriota bacterium | reverse complement strand
ATAGTGAACTCAGCTTTGATACGGCGCGGTTCGCGGATGTAAGGCATCTTCGCCAAGCCGTCACTGGAGCCGGTGACATCGCCGCGCAATTTCAAGCCGCGCCAGCCTGCGCCGCCGTCGGGACGCGACGCTTCAGTTTGCAACCAATAAACCAACGAGCGGCTTTGTTCGCGCGCGGCTGCCAAATGCTTTTCGCGTTCGATCTCATCGCAATCAGCAAGATCGCCCAACAGATAATCGGTCTGCGGCCAGTTGACTAAACATAAGTCGCTCGCCAATGCAGGCTCGAAGTTGTCACGCGCGAGGATGCGGCGATAGGTCCAGAGTCCGGCGAAAGCTACGCTGGGCTCGTTATGCGGATCGAAATGATAAGTGTGCGGCGTCATCAAACGCGGATGCGTAATCGTCCACGAAAGCAGCGGGCCGGGCCACGCGGGTGACAGTTGAGGAACGAACGTGCGCCAGAAATCATAATGCGCCGGACGCTCGATCACGTGGTCTTCGCCCGCGTGATGCGACAACGCGAAGCAATACGAAAAGGCTTGCGTGTTGTGCGGCTGGGCTTCGGCAGGCGCGCTCGGTTCGCCGGTGTCGTGTTGCGATTCAAAGCCGGTGACATATTCCGTTCCCGTCAACGGCAACAAGGCGCCGAGTTCTGTTGCGTCTAAAAAATAATCCGCCCTGATAGTGAGGTCGTTGCCGCTGCGCAAATCGCGGATGGTCACGTTGCGCACGCGATTGTGTTCGACATCAGCGGCAATAGGAACGTGTTCGCGCAAGATGGTAATGCGTTCGTCGCTGACATAAGGCGCGAGCATAGATTCGAGCACAGCGAGCGCTACGCGCGGTTCGTGGCAGAGCGGCGAAACCCATCCGTTGCCGGGGTTGAAATAACGCAACTTGCGCGCCGTTTCAGACAATGGATAAAGATGCTGGTAATAAAGCCGCACCTGATTGCGCAAGCGACGATAACTCGCCGTACAACCGAATTGTTCGATCCAGCCGTGTTCGTCGGGCGGCACGGCTTGCGAAGTGAGTTGCCCGCCGATCCAGTCGGACTCTTCGGTGAGAATGACGCGGCAACCGGCTTGCGCTGCGGCTAACGCAGCGGCGCATCCGCCGAGTCCGCCGCCGACGATGAGTATGTGAGTTTGCTGTTCGCGCATCGTTAAAAGAACCACGTTTGTAGTTCACCGCGTTCGTAGTTCCGCCTTTAGGCGGTTGCTTCTCATTCCGAAGCCTCCACCGCCTAAAGGCGGAACTACGAACGCATAGTGTTGAGAATCACCTCAAGGAGCAAGCGCCCTCGCCCAAACGCCGCTGCCAATCGTACCCGCAAACAGCGTCGTGCCGTTTGCCAGTAAAGTATCGGTGAACAGATTGCGCAGCCCGTCGTTAAAGGCCGTCCAGGTTTGTCCTGCGTTCGTTGAAACATAAACGCCGCCGCCCGTTGCCGCATAGACCGCCGTGCCCACGGCAACGAGTTTGAAAGCGAACGGAGTTGGCAAGCCGCTGCTCGCCGCCGTCCACGTAGCGCCGCTGTCGGTCGAACGATAAATGCCTATAGGGACGTTGTTGTTCGGAATCACTGACGCCAGCAACGTCGAACCGGTTTGCACGACGCTGGTCACGGCTTGTGCGAGATTGGCGCTCGCCCAATTTGCGCCGTTGTCGGTCGAGCGGAAAAGCGTTCCGGCGGTTTGCGCGCCGACGCCCGCATAAATCGTCGTACCGATCAAACTCAACGAAATCACCGGGCCGCTCGCCGTATAAACGCGCGCCCAATTGGCGCCGCTGTCAGTCGAGCGGAAGATGCCGTTCGCCGTGCCGCAAAACATCGTCGCCCCATTCGCCAGCAACGCGCGCGTATCAGTCAGGCCAATCGTCGTCGCTACCGTCGTGAACGTCGTGCCGTTGTCAGTCGAACGAAACAATCCCGCGTTCGGCCAGCCGGCGATCAAGACGTTGTTGCCATAAGCGAGCGCAGTGACGGCTTCGTCGGCTTGCGGCAAAGACAGATTCGTCCACGTGGTTCCTCCGTTGTTGGTGCGCGCCAATGAACCCGATGCTGATTGCACGCTGGTGACCATTCCCGCAAAGACGAATCCACCGCCGCTCGCCAGCGACAACACCGTCGTAGCGATCAAGCCCGTGTTCGACGGGCTAAACGATTGGCCGTTGTTGGTGCTGCGAAAGATGCCATTGAAAAGCGACGCCGCTGTCAAAGCTCCGCCATTGACGACGAGGGCATTGATTTCTTCGCCTTCTAATCCGGTCGAGCCGAGAAACGTAGTGGCTCCGGCGCTGTCAATGCGGAAGATACCGATCTGCGCCGTACTCGCATAGAGATTGCCGCTGTCTAAAAATAACGCGGTGGCTGCGCCTTCGATGACGGAGAAGTTGCCGAAGGTCGCGCCGTTGTCGGTCGAACGCAGAATCGCGCCGTTGCTGTTCGCTGCAAAAAAGGTCGTGCCCGTGGCAGCAAAAGATTCGATGATTGTTTGTTGTTGCCCCGCGACCGCCGCCCAGTTCGCGCCGCTGTCAGTCGAGCGGAAGATGCCGCCGCTTGCTCCGCCCGCTAACGCTACCGAACCGCTCAACGACAGCGCCGTCACAAACGTAGAAGTAATGCCCGTGTTAGAAAACGTCCACGTCGTGCCGCCATCGGTTGAACGATAGACGCCGCTGGTGGCCGGTTGCGCGATGAGCGCGAGCAACACCGTGTTGCCGTTGGCGACCAGCGACGTGACGACGCCGCTCGGATAAGTCGCGGCGTTGTTCGTCCACGTCGCGCCGTTGTCGTTCGAGACCAACACGCGCGAACTCGTCACCGCATACACTCTCGAGCCCGTGGCCGTCACAGCCCAGAACGCTTCGAAGTTGCCGCTGTTGGCGACTTCCGTCCAACTCGCGCCACCGTTGGTCGAACGAAACAACACGCCTTGCAACGAAGCCGCGATGATCGCCGTGCCGCTCACCGCCAGCGCGCGAATGCCGCCGCCTGTCGGTCCGCCGGTTTGTTGCCAACCAGCGCCGCCACTGACATTGATCGTGACCGATTTGGCATCGCTGCGCGGCGGCGTGCCGTTGTCTATCACCGTGAACGTGATGGTGAATGTGCCGACTTGATTCACGCTCGGCGTCCAACTGAATTGCCGCGTCGCCGCATTGAATGTCGCGCCCGCCGGCAAATTGGTCGCACTGAACGTCAGCGTTTGCGCACTGTCGGTGTCAGTCGCCGAAACGGTGAAATTCAACGCCTGCCCCACAGTCACGTTTTGCACACCCGGCACATTCAACACCGGCGCATCGTTGACGGGATTCACCACCAGCGTAACGGTCGCTGGCGCGCTGTCGAGTTGTCCGTCGGTCACACGGAACGTGAAGCTGTCAGTGCCGTTGAAATTGGCGTTCGGCGTATAAGTCAGCGTAGGAAACGTGCCGGTCAACAAGCCATTCGTCGGGCGTGTGAACGACAAAAGTTTCAACGCATCCTGATCGGGATCGCTGCCCGTCAACGTGAATTGAATCGGCGTGTCTTCATTTGCCACTACGCGCTGCGCATTGGCCGTCGGCGCGCGGTTCGCATTGACCACGCGCACCGTAATCGTTTTTGACGTAGCCGCATTCTGGCTGTCAGTCGCGGTGAGCGTCAGCGTGAACGTCCCCACC
>JABFSD010000691.1 GCA_013140935.1 Acidobacteriota bacterium | reverse complement strand
AAGCAGCATGGCTAACTGGTCGCCAGATCGAAGCTGGTCGTATTGCCATCAACCGCCACGTCAAACGCGGCGGCAAATTGTGGATTCGCGTTTTCCCCGATAAGCCGATCACTAAGAAACCGGCTGAAACCCGTATGGGCAAAGGCAAGGGCGCTCCCGAAGGTTGGGTAGCGGTGGTGAAACCGGGCCGCATTATCTTCGAAATGGAAGGCGTAGATTTGGCTACGGCGAAACGCGCGTTCGAACTGGCGGCGGCCAAGTTGCCGATTCCCACCAAGTTCGTCACGCGGCAAGAACAAGAGGGAGGCGTGCTGTGATTTCAAAAGCAACAGAAGTGCGCAAGCAATCCAGTGAGGAATTGGTCAAGCGCCTGATGGAAATCAAAGAGTCGTTGTTTCGCATGAACTTCAAAAAGTCCATGGGTGACACGGGTGTTGTGCGCCAGTTGCGCACTGAAAAGAAAGAACTCGCGCGGTTGAAAACGATCTTGCGGGCGCGGCAGCTCGGCATTGAGGAATAGGCCGCTTACTGAATAAAAAGTTATGAGTGAAGAGATTACCGGTTCAGAAAAAGTCACCCGCCGCGCCGAAAAGATCGGCACCGTCACCAGCGACAAGATGATGAAAACCGTCGTGGTGCGGGTGGATCGACTCGTGAAGCATCCGACTTACAAACGCTATGTGCGTCGCCGCTCGAAGTTCATGGCACACAACGAAATTGAAGGTGTGTCCATCGGCGATGAAGTGCGCATTCAGGAAACCCGCCCCCTTTCGGCGCGCAAGCGTTGGCAGGTGGTTGCAGTGTTGCGCAAGGCGAGCAAATAACCTCAAGACATTGGGGGAGACAGTGGGCGAGAAGAAAGTCTTTAGGAGGCTAGCAAGATAATGGCAGTGCAGATGCGGACAATGTTGCAGGTGGCCGATAACTCCGGCGCGAAGAAGATCGGTATGATCCTTCCGTCGAGCGGTGTTACCGGCACGCGCGCGAGTCTGGGTGACATCATTACCGCTTCGGTGAAAGAAGCGAACCCCGATGGAACCGTCAAAAAGAAACAGGTCGTCAAGGCAGTGATTGTGCGCGTAAAGAAAGAAGTGCGGCGCAAAGACGGCACGTATATCCGTTTTGACGAAAACGCCGCGGTGCTAATCAAGCCCGATGGCGAACCGATTGGCACGCGCGTATTCGGCCCGGTCGCGCGCGAGTTGCGCGAAAGGGGATTCATGAAAATCGTGAGCCTCGCTCCCGAAGTCATCTAGTAAGCCTGATTGTGCTGTAGAACAAGATGGTATCTTGTTCTACTCAGGCGGGAACAAGATACCATCTTGTTCTACAGCACAGATAAGCAAGAGGCAGCTATGGCAGGACTGAAGATCAAAAAAGGCGATCAGGTACAAGTGATAACGGGCCGCGACAAAGGCAAGCGCGGGCGCGTCATTAACGTGATTGCCAAAGAGAACAAAGTGTTGGTCGAAGGCATCAACATCATCAAAAAGGCCGTGCGTCCGAATCCGCGCGCAGGCATACAAGGCGGCATCGTCCCCAAAGAAGCACCGTTGAACGCTTCGAACGTGATGGTCGTCGTTGACGGCGTACCGACGCGCATCGGCTATCAGATTCTGGCCGACGGCAAGAAAGTGCGTGTCGCTAAGAAGACGGGCACGGTACTCGAATAATAGTGATGGTCCAGTCGCGAAGAGCGCGGCTGTAATTTGCTAAAAAATATGGCAGCAAGACTCAAAGAAAAATATCTCAAAGAAATCTTTCCGGCGCTTCAGAAGGAATTCAATTACAAGAATCCGATGAGCGTGCCCAAGGTTGATAAGGTCGTCATCAACATCGGCTTGGGTGAAGCGATTGCGAACGCCAAGTGCGTTGATTTCGCCGTGCGCGATCTGGCCGACATTACCGGACAGAAACCCGTTATCACCAAAGCGAAAAAATCTATCGCGCAATTCAAACTACGCGAAGGCATGGTGATTGGCGCGATGGTTACGTTGCGTGGCGACCGGATGTATGAATTTCTCGACCGCTTCCTGAATCTCACGCTGCCGCGCGTACGCGACTTTCGCGGCGTCTCGCCCAAGTCTTTCGATGGACGCGGCAATTACACCATCGGTCTAAAAGACCAATTGATTTTTCCCGAAATAGATTTCGGCAAGATTGACCGCGCACGCGGCATGAACGTCAGCATCGTGACGACGGCAAAGAACGACGAAGAAGCGCGTGCGCTGCTGCGTCAATTTGGCATGCCTTTCCGGCAATAAGTTTTGAGGGACTATGGCGAAAACTTCCAAGATCGTTAAAGACAATCGCAAGCCGAAATTCGGTGTACGCCAACACAACCGCTGCAAGCGTTGCGGGCGTCCGCGCGCTTATTTGCGCAAATACGGCGTGTGCCGCATCTGTTTCCGTCAACTGGCGTTGGACGGACAGATTCCCGGCGTGACCAAATCATCCTGGTAACAGGGGCTGGTAAACAGGGCGGTAAGGGTTTAAGAGCGAGCATCAAGTTTATGATTACTGATCCGATTTCCGATATGTTGACGCGGGTGCGCAATTCGATTGGCGCGCGTCAGACCAAAGTGGATATGCCGGCTTCGCGCCTGAAAGTTGAAGTGGCGCGCATTCTGAAAGAAGAAGGCTACATCACGAATTACAGCATCAAGACGACCGAAGGCAGCCACGCACGCACGCTGCGCATCTTCTTGCGCTACGGCCCAGGCGGCGAAAGCGTCATCTCGGTTTTGCAGCGCGTATCCAAATCGAGCCGTCGCGTCTATCTGCCGAGCGGCGAAATTCCCAAAGTATTGGGTGGTCTGGGCATTAACATTATCAGTACGTCGAAAGGCGTGATGACGGGCAAGAACGCGCGCAAGGCGAAAGTCGGCGGCGAAGTTCTCTGTCTGGTTTATTAGTTTGAAAGCAAGCGTGATTGGGTTGTGGAACAAGATGGTCTCTTGTTCCAGCCTGAATAGAACAAGATACCATCTTGTTCTACAACTCAGAGAAACCCTCATACAACATTGAGCAAAAGTTATGTCGCGTGTAGGTAAGAAAATCATCGAAATTCCCAAAGGCGTTACGATCAATATCGCCAACGGTGCAGTAGACGTGAAAGGCCCGAAAGGCCAACTGTCAGCGCCAATTCCGGCGGGCGTGACCTTCAAGCTCGAAGACGGCAAG
This sequence comes from Acidobacteriota bacterium, assembly GCA_013140935.1. Classification (GTDB taxonomy): domain Bacteria; phylum Acidobacteriota; class Blastocatellia; order RBC074; family RBC074; genus JACPYM01. The sequence continues at coordinate 491 of JABFSD010000691.1, read as the reverse complement.
TTGACTGCCGAGCGTGCCAGCGAAGATCACACGGCGATTCACGGCACGGCACGCGCGCTGGTCGCCAACGCGGTCAAAGGCGTGTCGGAAGGCTTCTCGCAGGACATGGACATCGTCGGCGTCGGTTACAAAGCCGAACTCAAGGGCAAGAGCATTCAATTCGCGTTGGGCTATTCGCACCAGATCGAGTTCGTGTTGCCTGAAGGCGTGACGGCGAAAGTCGAAAAGGTGCAGAAGCAAATTACGCAATACCAGACGACGATCACCTTGAGCGCGATTGACAAGCATTTGCTCGGACAGGTCGCGGCCAATATGCACAAGCTGCGCAAGCCGGATGCTTATAAGGGCAAGGGCGTGCGTTACGCTGACCGTCAGATCAAGTTGAAGCCGGGCAAGACTGGCAAGTAAGCAGGTTATTCAGTCGAACGAAGGGGCGAAGTTTTTGTTCATCGTTTGGCGTCAGGGAAACCACTTCAAGTTATGGCAAATAC
>JABFSD010000927.1 GCA_013140935.1 Acidobacteriota bacterium | reverse complement strand
CGTTCATGCGGTGCAGTGACCTCCGCCGCTGAAATCGCCGAGTTGCCGTTGGACGGACGCAACTTCAGCGATCTGGCTTTGCTCACCGGCGGCGTGATTCCGCGCGGCGACGGCGGCGACGGCTCATTCGCGGTGAATGGCGGACGCGGCGACAACACCGGCTTTTTGCTTGATGGCATGAACAATACGCAGCGTCGCAACACCGGTGTCGTCATCAATCCGCCCATTGAGAGCATTCAGGAATTCAAGATGCTCACTTCGGGCTTCTCGGCGGAATATGGTCGTTATGCAGGCGGTATGCTCACCGCCGTGACCAAGAGCGGCAGCAATAAATTGCGCGGCTCGTTGTACGAGTTCATGCGCAATGACGTCTTCGATGCGAAAGGTTATTTTGACCCTTCGCGCTTGAAGCTGCGGCGCAATCAGTTTGGCGCGAACGTATCAGGGCCGGTGTGGATTCCGAAAATTTACAACGGACGCAATCGCACCTTCTTCCTCTTCTCGTGGGATTCGCTGCGCCAGATCGAAGGCAACGCCGAGCGCGTGCTGGTTCCTACGCCGGAGATGTTGCGCGGCGATTTTTCCAAAGCGACCAACGCCACCGGCCAACCGCAAGTCATCACCGACACCGTCAATCGCGTACCCTTTGCCGGCAACATCATTCCGGCAAGTCGCATTGATCCGGTGGCGCTCAAACTGGCGCGTTATTTTCCTGCGCCCAATCTGACCAACAGTCCGTTCAATTACATCACGCAAGGCAACCTGACGAATAACTTCGACAGTTTCAGCGTCAAGCTCGATCATTCGTTGAACGATGCGAGCAAGCTGACGGGCGGCGCGTTTTGGCGTACGCGCAACACATTCAATCCCGTGGTGAGCAGCCGTTCGCCGCTGCCTTATTTCGGTTCGTCGAATACGCCGAACGAGTTGCTGACGTACCTGCGTTTTCTGCACACCTTCACGCCGACGATGTATCTCGAAGCCAGCGCCAATTATTCGCGCCGCGACAACCGCGAAGTCTGGCCGAACAGCGGCGACAGCAACGATTGGGCGAAAGAAACCGGATTCCCCGGCGGTACGAATAATCCGGTCGCAGCCGGGCCGCCTTACATCATCATGACCGGCTATATGCCGCTCGGCCCGGCCAACGACATTCCGAAAATCTGGGCGTTCAACAACTATCAATACACCGGCGCGCTGACCTGGATTCGCGGCGCGCACTCGTTCAAGTTCGGCGGCGACTTTTTGCGCATGCAATATTTCTCGCGCTCTTACGGCGACACGCGCGGGCGCGTAAATTTTCTCGGACGGTTCAGCGGACATCCCGTTGCCGATTTCATGCTCGGCTGGATTGACAGTTCGCGCCGCCAACTCGACGCGACCGGCCCTTATGATTTGATCTCGAATTACGCGGGCTTCGCGCAGGACGATTGGAAAGTGACGCGCAATCTCACGCTCAACCTCGGCGTGCGTTACGACCTGATGAAACCGCCCAAAGAGAAATACGGCGCGTTGGCGCAATTCATTCCTTCGCTCGGCAAGATCGTCGTCGGAGGCACCGGCCAGTATTCCGAAGCCGATTTCAACGCGCGCATCGCCGCCGCCAGTCTCACGCAATACTTCGTCAAAGCCGCCGACGTAGGCTTGCCCGACACCATCGTGCGCACCGATAAAAACAATTTCGCGCCGCGTTTCGGTTTCGCGTGGCGGATGTTCGGCAACAGCAAGATGGTGCTGCGCGGCGGTTACGGCATCTTTTACGGATCGAGTTCGTTGTATCGCATGGACGAATACACCGACACCTATCCGTTCGGCGTGACTGAAACGTTCAGCCGCGTGACGACCGATCCGCGTCGTTTGACGCTGACCAATGCGTTCCCGACCGACCGGCGCGGCTTCGCGGGCGTGACCAGTACGTTTGGGCAAGAGAACGATTCGCCTGCGAACCAATACATGCAATCGTGGAATCTCACGCTCGAACGCGAAATCGGCAAAGGCACGGTCGTCGAAGTGGCGTATGCCGGATCGAAAGGCACGCACTTGCAGCGGCGCTATGACTTGAATCAGGCCGGACGCACGCAAGCGACCAGCACGATTCGTCCGTTCCCCGCGTTCGGTTCGATCAACATCATCAACGACGGCTCGAATTCGATATACAACTCCGGCGCAGTGACGATTCGGCGGCGGCTGTCAAAACAATTCTTCGTGCGCAGTTCATATACTTACGCCAAATCCATTGACGAATCGTCGAACACGGGCGGCACGATTGCTTTCAACTTCTCGCAAGCCCAGGACGCGCGCAATCTGAAACTCGAACGCGGACGTTCCGATTTCGACATCGGGCATACGTTTGCAGGCAGCTTCGTGTGGGCACCCGATTGGTCGAAACACTGGCTGGCGAAGGATTGGCAACTGTCAGGCACGAGTACGATTTATTCGGGCCAGCCTTTTACGCCGCGCGTGGCGACGGTGAACTTTGCCAACGGCGAAGCGACGCGGCCTGATCGCATCGCCAACGGCGCAGTGGACAACCCGACCGTTGATCGTTGGTACGACCGCAGCGCGTTCGTACCTGTGCCGACGGGCGCGTATCGCTTCGGCAACTCAGGCCGCAACATTCTCGACGGCCCCGGTACGGTCATCATCAACACATCGCTCTCGCGGCGATTTCGTTTCGGCGAAGGCAAGGCGATTCAATATCGCGTCGAAGCCTTTAACCTGCCCAATCATCCGAACTTCCTGTTGCCGGAAAATAACGTAGACACGCCAACCGCCGGTACGATTCGGCGCGCGCGCAACAGCCGCAATCTGCAGATGGCTTTGCGTTTGGAGTTCTGAGTGAGATGATGCGCAGCGGCGTTGACCGTGCGGCGACTGCGCCTCATTATTCGATCACTATGTTGGCTCCGGCAAAAATCAAAGTGCGCGAACGTACGCACAAAGAAAATCTCGGACAATTTCTGACGCCGACGGAAGTGAGCGATTTTATCGCCTCACTGTTGACGGCCTTGCCTGCGCACGTGCGGCTGCTGGATGCAGGCGCGGGCGCAGGCGCACTAACGGCGGCGTTGGTGCGCCGCGCTTGTCAGCCGAGTTCGGGCGTGCGTCGCATTGACGTACTAGCTTACGAAATTGATCCATCGATTCTGCCTGCGTTGCGCCGGACGCTGGCCGAATGCGAAGCACGCTGTCTTGCCAATGACATCGTGTTCAAAGCCGAAATTCGTCACGCCGATTTCATTCAGGAAATGTCGAGCAGTTTGTCCGGCGGGTTGTTCAGCGCGATTCCGCCTTCCATCAACGTAGCCCTCGTCAATCCGCCTTACAAAAAAATTCAAACAACTTCGCCTGAGCGACTGGCTTTGCGTGCGGTGGGTTTGGAGACGAGCAATCTTTACACGGGCTTTGTCGGGTTGTTGGCGCGTGTGTTGGAACCCGGCGGACAACTGGCCGCCATCACGCCGCGCAGCTTTTGCAACGGCCCTTACTTTCGTCCTTTTCGTGAAGACTTTTTGGAAATGATGCGGTTGCATCGTTTGCACGTTTACGACTCGCGCGCCGCTGCGTTCAGCACCGATGAGGTCTTGCAAGAGAACGTCGTCTTTCACGCCGTCAAAGGCGGCGCGCAGCCAAAGCACATCATCGTGTCTTCGAGCAGCGGCGCAACGGGCGCATCCGT
>JABFSD010000325.1 GCA_013140935.1 Acidobacteriota bacterium | reverse complement strand
AAATATAACCGTCCACTGACGGGCATTTCGCAGGCGGCTTACCAACAACTCTTTGCACATCGCTGGCCGGGCAACGTGCGCGAACTGCAAAATGCGCTCGAACGCGCCGTGTTGCTGGCGAAAGGCACACAAGTTGAGCCCGAAGACCTGCCCTTCGGCAAGGCGACGGAGCAAGAAGCCGCGCCACAAGCGTTCTACGTTCCGCCGAACGTAACGCTGGCCGAGATCGAGAAAGCCGTGATTGCCGAAACGCTGAAACGCACCGAAGGTAATAAACTCGAAGCCGCGCGCGTGCTGGGCATTCATCGCCCACGGCGTTACAGTAAGATTCGCAAATACAAACTCGAAATTACGAGCAAACCGGGACGCCGTCCCAAAAAGAAAAAAGACGAAGCCGACCCGCTCAAAGAAGAAGCGGTCGCAGCTTCGGCGCGTTGAAAAGAAATTTTCTATTTAACATTTTAGATTTTTCATTCGTCATTTTGTTAAGCGGTGCGTTTCGTTTCCCTCAATGAAAAATAGAAAATCAAAAATGGCAAATGGAAAATGATCTGATTGATTTTCGCAGCATTACCCCCGCTGCACCCTGACCGCCGTGCCAGTTCGCGCGGCCCTTTGTGTGAAGGAGTTACGCAATGAGAAAGAGGATGTTTGATTTCGTGTTAGCTTTCGTGTCAGCCGGGGCGCTTTGTTGCGCCGCGAGTCCGGTGCTGGCGCAAGACGCGACTGCCGACGCCGATGCGGGGTTGCAGCCGGTGTCAGTCGTAGTGAATGCCAAAGTGGTTAAGGCCGTGCAAAGCGCCTTGATCGGTACGGGACACTATCGTGCGCGTCCGAATGGCGTGCTGGACGGCGAAACGCGCGAAAGCCTGCTGGCATTTCAGACGGCGAACAATCTTGAAGTTACCGGACGCATCAACACTGAGACACTCGATGCCTTGGGCGTAGACCCGAAAAATCCGGTTGCCGCCAGCGAACGCCGCAACGGCTTCATTCCGAAGGTCGGTTACAGCGTCAAAGACGGAGCCGTGAAATCGAAAGATACCGTCGTGGGCGGCGCGAAATACGTCGGACGCAAAACCCGGCAGGGTTACGATACGGTCGTGCAGGGCACGAAAACCGGCCTGACCAAAACCAAAGACGTAGCGACCGGCGGCTTCCGCAAATCGAAAGACGTGACCCTCAGCGCGGGGCAATCCACCAAAGAAAAGATGGGGGCAGCCGGAAACAAATCCGGCAATGCGATGACGCGGGCGACTACGGCAGTCGTGGGGCGCTCTGACACCGACATCAATCTCGACATCCGCGATTTGTTGGACGATGACGCCGAAACCAACAAGTTCAGTTCGACCGTCAAAAGCGGAGCCGTCACGATCAAACTCCCAACAGGCTATGACGGTGATGCCAGCCTGGTGGTTTCGCGCCTGCGCAAAGTGCCGGGCGTGAAAACGGTAATGGTCGTACAGCCCTAATTGATTTCGGAAATTGTTTTGCATCAGCGCAGGTCGTGAATGGCTCACGATCTGCGCTTTTTGTTTTTGGGGTAAAACTTAACGTTGAAGCGCAAGCGGGGCGGTAAGCAACTCGCACAATGGCTCTTTGAAAGTCACTGAACGCGGCGCTTCGTCGGGATTACGCGGATTGTTTTCCGAGTTGTCGAGATAGGCTGTGATTTCGAGCCGCGTGCCTTTGGGCAGCGCGACGGGTTTGCGGAAGACATACAACGGTTGCCACGCGAAGTGATAGTCTTTGGCCCAGATCAACACTTCGCTCGTGCCGTTGGGAAAATGCGCGGTGGCTTGTATCGAAGTACCGAAGGGAAAGAGCAACGGACGAATCGCAACGGCTTCGGTCGCGGCTGTGATTGTTTGCGAAGCCAAAACGCGCTGCGGTTTGTCGCTCACCAGTAACGTAGTCGTTAGCGGCTTGAGCCATAAGTTCCGCAAGGCACGCGGTTGTCGTTCGTGTTCGTGCGAGAAATAAAATCCAAGCTGGCTTTGGTCATTCGCTTTGTCGTCGGGATTCGTTTGGCGGTAATGCACGATCAATTTGATTCTCGCTCCCGCAGACAAGCGGCGCGCGGTGTCGTGCGGGAATTGCAACGGCGCTTCGTTGGGTTGCCACGTACCAAGCAAGTCGGGGCTAATCGTATTGATATCGCACGCAGCTTTGTTCGCAGGCGTTTCAATCAAATAAGCCGCGCGTTGCACGATGGCGGCGTTGCCCGGTACGAAATCGAAAGCGTTGATCCAACGATCTTCGGCAAAGTTCGTCGCCAACGAATAACAGCGGACTTCTTCGGCTTTATTGATTTCGGCAGGCGCATCGGGTTGCAACAACGCATCGGGTTTGCCCAATGCCCAAGCGGGTTTCGGTTTCGGATAATCATTGAGGTTTCCGCGCGGCGCGCCACCCTCTACCCACGAGACGATCAACTCAATGTCGCGTTGCGGCAAGAGGTAATCGTGTTTGAACAAGCCGTATCCTTTCACCGCTTGATAAGGCGGCATACGGCGTTCGAGTACTTCTTCCTTGATGGCTTTCGCCCAGGGACGCGCTTCTTCATAAGTGGCCAACGCGATGTCCGATCTGATCTTGCCGGGCGCGTGGCAGCCCCAACAACTGCGTTGCAGGATGCGCGCGATTTCTTTGTTGAACGTGACTTTGGTGGTGATGGGTTCGTGCGCGGCTGAGTTGTGCAGCGAAGCGAGCAGGGAGACAAAAGCGATGAGCGCGTAGCGTTTCATGGTGGAGGAAAATGCGTCTGAAGGTGGAGTGTGACTCACCGCAGAGTTACGCGGAGTTTTCCGCAGAGTTGCGCAGAGAGGAATTCGGGAGAGAGTTTTCTCTTTTGCTTCTCTGCGCAACTCTGCGGAAAACTCCGCGTAACTCTGCGGTGAACGAGCCATCACAACGAGCGTGATTCGTTGTCAACGAATTATTTATCTCCGCCGCTGCCAGCCGAAGCCTTCGGCAAATCAGCTTTGTCGTTATAAAAACCGATCCAGCCGATCATCATTTCTTCCCAGGTTTGATCGCCCCATTTCACGACTTTGGTCGGATCGGGATTGAACTTGTTCGCCGTCGAGTTGTCGAAATGCGCGATGCATTCGATGCGCGTACCTTTCGGCGCAGCCACCGGTTCTTTCGGCACGTAATAAGTCTGCCAGTTGAAATCGTACTTCGGCACATTCAACAGCGTCTTGCTCGTACCGTCAGGGAAGTGCGCGATGAAGACAAAATCTTTGCCACGCAAATGCATGTGCGGCATGAAGCTGGTGATATGCCCGTCCTGCATAAACGTGTATTGCGAGCGGACTTCGTGTGCAGCGGCTCCGGCGGGAATCTCGAATTTCATCGTGAGAATGCCGCGTGTGAGTAACTGCGACTTGACCGGTTCTTTGGCGAAGACCAAGCCGAGCGTCGTCACGTCTTTGCCCGCCTTGCCGTTCGGCGTGTAATGCAACTGGAACATGATTTCTGCGCCCGCCGGAACACGCTTCGCCATGCCTGCCGGAAAGATTGCGGGCTGCTCACCGGGCGCGTAACCGCACAGCAAACTTTGTTCACCGCCTTGGCCTACGCCGGGTGCTTGAATAAAGGCGATGACGTGATGCACGGCGTCGCGTCCGGTGCTTTTCACTTCGGCGGCTTGAATCCATTTGTCTTCGGTGAAGTTGGTTTTCACCTTGATGTATTGATAAGCGACGACGCCTTCTGCTGGGATTGTTTGTTCGGGAATCGAGAGCTTCACATCAGGCTGACCGATGCCCCAACCGTCAACGTATTTCGGCGCGGGCGGCAAGTCTTTCGCGTTGCCTTCAAGCGCGCCGCCGTCTACCCAGGCGGTGATGGTTTCGATTTCGGTGACTGACAAGCGGCGGTCGTTCTTCCATTCGCCGTGATGCGGATCGGCGTGCCACGGCGGCATCACGCGATTGACGACTTTTTCTTTGATGGATTTCGCCCACGGACGCACGTCTTTGTAACTCATCACCGAAAACGGCGCGACTTCGCCCGCGCGATGACATTCGGCGCAGGACTTGAAAAGGATGGGAGCTACGTCTTTGGTGAACGTGGCCTTTTTTGCGGGCGCTTTGCTGCCGGTTGCCTTGCCGGTCGTTTCGAGCAACAAACCGACAATAAACAGAAAACAAATTGCAATCCATTCAGCGGTAAGCATTGAACAAATTGCCATCCTTAAAAATGAAGTTATTTTCATTCCAATCCTTCCTTTACGGTTGTTCATCACGAAGCGCTTTGACGGCTTCGTCAACGTGAGTTTTGAATTCGTCGGTGGGGATAATTTCCAAGTCGAGCAGTTTCAATGATTCCTGTAAGCGCGCGAGTGGCGTATTGTGCCTCGCAGCTTCCAACAGTGCGATTACTTTCGTGGCGCGGACTCGTTCTTTTTCTGTCAGCTTTTTCTTGTCTCTTTGTTCAAACCAGTCGGCGCCGATAGTCTGAATGGATTTTTTAATACCGACTGCGCCAGCAGCAGCGAGTCCTGCCGATTCCTCCCAGGTGAAAGCCGCCAAGGGGTTCAAGATACCGTCTATTAGCGCGCCCGCCGTGCCGAAGACCAGCGCAACTGCCAGATCAGCCCGGCTGAGTTCTCCCAACTTTCCAACGAGCGCGCTGAAATCAATCATCGTTCCTTACCAGACGATAATGCCGCAGTGGGGTTTACAAATACCTGAATCATTACGCCATTCTCAGTTTCAGTTTGGGTGAAAGAAGCCTCTTTAGGAATGCGTAACTTGAGGTCGGAAAAATTCTTTCGCTCTTGCTGACGGCTCGCCAATATCACGAGTACCGCGTAACACAAAATGACAACTAGAAAACCTAGAAAGAATCCTTGCAGACCACTCAAGCCGCCTGCCGAATTGCTGGTGAACAGGAAGGCAAAGAAACCTACCATAATTGCCAGCGAGACGACCTCGTTGCTTTTTTGCTCTTTCATAAACATCTCCTGTATCTGATTGCCAATCCTTTTACGAAGATAAAGTGATAAGCCCTGTTGGCTTTCCCCTTCAATTTCAGACATTGCGTTATTGGTTGCCGCTAGCCGTAGCCTGTTTTCCGGCACGTTTCGCCGTCAGTTTGCGCCCCTGAAATTCAGCTTGCAACTCAATTACTTCGCCTTGTTCATTTTTCACAAACGTAATAACCGAGCCTTCGATCTCACGCACGAAGAAGCGCGTTTCCGATTCAGGGTAAGCCGGAAAAGTAGGTTGTCCTGGCAAGCTCAGCCACAACATCGCGCCTTCGCGTTCGACTTTGAATTTGCCCAAGCCCAACGAGTAATCGCCCACCAACAGATCAAGTTTTTCGGGCGCGACTTTGGCGATCACTCGTTCTGCCGGACGCGGGCGCGCGAAGTCTACGAAGCCGACGAGCATTTCGTCGTAAGTCGGTTCGCCGAAGCGTACGACTTTCGTCGGGTCGGGATTGAGTTTGTTTTTCGCTGAGTTGTCGAACCAGCCGGTTACTTTCAAGCGCGAGCCTTTCGCTACGTTGAGCGGCGCTTGCAGCTTGTAAAGCGTCTGCCAGTTGAAATTGTAACGCGGTACGTCAATCAGTGTTTCGGTCTTGCCGTCGGGATGAATCAGCTCGTATTTCATCGCTTTGCCGCGCACATGCATGTGCGGCATGTAATTCACGAGTTCGACATCGTTGCGAAAGTTGACGCAAGCGTTCGCTTGATGATTCTCAGCGCCCGCCGGAATCAGGAACATCTCATTGACGATCAACATCGTTTGCACCGATTTGGTGACCGGCTCTTTGGCGAAGCTCAACGCCATGCTCGTGCGATCTTTTTCAGGCTTGCCCGTCGTCTTGGCGTAATGCATTTGAAAGATCAGGTTGGAACCAGCGGGAATGCGTTTTGCCATACCGGCGGGATAAGTGTCTGCGTTGCGTCCGGGCGCGTAAGCCGACAGCAATCCCATGCTGCCGCCGCCATTGCCGAAGTTTTTGTTCGCGCACGGATCATTGTTGACGGGCGCATCCATTTTAACGCGACTCACCGTGCCGTCGCGGTACATGTCAGGGTCGTTGCCGTCTTCTGATTGAAAGACTGAAATCGGGTCTTTGGTGTCCCAGCCGTTTTTCTTCGCGTTGTCCAACGCCATGCGATACATCAGCGGCGTTTCAAGAAATACGACTGCGTGATGAACGACCTTGCGATTGCCGGGACGAAACTCCGAAGCCTGAATCCATTTGTCTTCGGTGAAGCCGGTCGGCACGCGAAAGTAAAGGTAATCGTCAGCGCCTTTGGCAGGCAGTTCGTATTCTTTCGGCATTGTCAGCACGACATCGGGTTTGCCGATTTCCCAATCGGTAGCGGCGTTGGGCATGCGCGGCAGGTCTTTGGCGTTGCCTTCTTTCGCGCCGCTGTCTACCCACGCAGCGATGGTGTCAATGTCGGTTTGCGAGAGGCGCGCTTCGTTCTCGAACTTGCCGTAATGCGGGTCGGCGTGCCACGGCGGCATCTCGCGTTTGACGACTTGTTCCTTGATAGATTTCGCCCACGGACGTACGTCTTTGAAACTCAACACCGAAAACGGTGCGATGTCGTCGGGGCGATGGCATTGCGCGCAGTTCTTGAACAGGATGGGCGCTACGTCTTTGGTGTAGGTGACGGTCTTGGCAGGCGAATTGGCCTGCGACGCGGGCAAGGTGAAAAGAAAAGCTGTGACGAACAGCGCGACGATGAGCAGGGAAGTTTTGCGCATAGGGAAAAGCTCCTTCTTGGTTAGGTGACTAAAAACATTTGCGGCGACAAGGGGTGCCATTTGCGCTTACGAAAAAGAACGAGAGAAAGGTGCAACTCAAACAGCTTTTTTCATACACACACTGTTCTCATCGCCTGCGTACTGCCCGAAGTTCGAAATGATTTCATACCCGCTGCGTTGATAGAGGCGAACGGCATCGGGCATGCGCTTGCCGGTTTCCAGCACACAAGCCGTATGACTCAACTCGCTTGCCCAAGCTTCCAACTCAAGTAAGACCTGCACTGCTAAACGCTGTCCACGAAACTCAGGTAGCGTAAACATACGCTTGATCTCGACCGTGCCCTCGTCGAAGGGCTTAAAAGCTCCGCAACTCACGGCCTGATTGTTGAGATAAGCGACCACGACGTTGCGCAGCGCGTCAATCTGGTTGAACTGCGCGTAAAAAGCGTGGTCGTCACCATCGAGCTTGCGCAAATACTGATCAAGTAATGCGACCAAAGATTGAAAATCGCCATTGCTCGAATCAGTGCGAATGAGTTGAAGCATGGATTTACTTGCTGCTGCTGCCGGTACTCGCCGTCACACCTTTGAGCGATTGTTTATCCAGCGTGTAATCAATCCAGCCGATGGTCATTTCCTCATACGTCGGATCGCCCCAGCGAATGTCTTTTTTCGGGTCGGGATTGAATTTGTTTTTCGTCGAGTTATCCCACGTCGTCGTCACAATCACCCGCGTGCCTTTGGGAATCGCTATGGGATTTTTGGCGTAATAGACGATCTGCCAGTTGAAATCGTATTTGGGTACGTTGCTGATGATTTCGCTGCGACCATCGGGATAGACGGCTTTGAATTCCATGCTCTTGCCGCGCATGTGCAGGTGAGGCATGAACGTCACGATGTGCAAGTCTTCGGGTGCCGTCCAGCAAGCCGTCGCGCGATGGTTTTCGGCTCCAGCGGGAATCTTGAAATAGTGATTGGCGATGCCCTCCGTCTTGAGTTCGCGTTCGGTATTTTTGGCGAAGACTAAACCTACGCTCGACTTGTCGCGCTCTTCGCTCGTCACGCCGAGGAAGGTCGAATAATGCAATTGAAAGATCAGCTTCGATCCGGCGGGAATCTTCTTTACCGTACCTGCAGGCCACTTGGCTTGATTCATTCCCGGCGCATAACCCGCCAGCAACGCGCTGCCTCCGCCATCCGAACCAGAGCCATCGCGGAACGTGCCGCCGCCACCGCTGGGCGTAGCGCATCCGTCGTCATAGACCGGCGCATCGGCTTTGACTTTGGTCAAGAATCCGTCTTGAAAGAAAACCATCTTGTCATTCATTTGCTCGCGCATTTGGCGGCGCTCTTCGGGCGTCATCTTTTTGGCGTCGTCGTTGGCTTTTTGCGGTGGCTGCACAAAGGCGATGATGTGATGCACGATCTTGCGATTGCCCGGACGCGCTTCGGCCATTTGCACATAAACGTCCTGCTTAAAGCCCGGATCAACTTCAAAGAGTTGAATCTCATCCGGCCCATTCGGCTTCAACACATATTCTTTCGGCATCGGAATGATGAGGTCGGGTTTGCCGATGCTCCAGCCGTTGGTGAATTGCGGTACGGGCGGCAGGTCTTTCGCGTTGCCTTCGGGCGCTCCGGCGTTGACCCACGCGACGACGGTGTCAATGTCGGCTTGCGAAAGGCGCGCGTCGTTCGACCATTGGCCGATATGCGGGTCGTGATGCCACGGCGGCATGACGCGATTGGCGACTTTCTCCTTGATGGATTTCGCCCACGGACGTACGTCTTGGTAACTCAACGTAGAGAACGGCGCGGCTTCGCCCGGACGATGACAAGTGGCGCAGTTCTTGTTGAAGATCGGCGCAACGTCTTTGGAGAAGGTAACGATCTTAGCGGGAACGTTGGCCTGACTGCTGATCGTGAACAACCAGACGGCGCAGGTCGCAACTGCTACAAAAACGATTCCGATACTGGTTCTACGTGTCATGGGTTTTATGCTCCTTAAAAGTAGTCGTGCGTTATTCCAAATAACCGTTAGCTGATGCATGGGCGATCATCGCGTCCAGTTTGGTGCGGTCGGCATTGGTTTCCCCGATAAGTCGCATCATTTTATCCAATGCGGTTTGGCTGCTGCTCCAGATTGCCAAGCAGTCACTTTCTCCGTCAAGGCGAATTTCAGTTGCAAGTTCAGGCGCTTGAGTGCTGATGATGGATTCAGCCAGACATTCCCAGGTGGCTCCGCCGCCTTGGTAACCTTTTTCGGAAAGGTAGTCATAGTTTTGCCACATATCGCTGAATTCAACACAAAATTGCTCTAGTTTCACCAGCCTCTCCTAAATAAAAAAGGCGGAATGCTCAACACATTCCGCCCAATCTGTTTTGAGTTTAGGTTACTGCCCGCTGCCCGCCGGGTCTTCTTTCAGCCTGGTTACTTTTTGTCCATTCATGTCAGCACCGATGATTTCGCCCTTATCGTTTTTGACGATGGTGAGTTCAGTGTCGCTGCCTTGCATGAAGAACTTCGTTTCCGATTGCGGCACGAATTCCATCGTCGAGCGGAAGGGAATGTTGACGATGAGTTTGTTGCCGCTACGCGTCACGTTCAGATTGAACTTGCCGGCCATCGTTTCCAGCAAATACTTGCCGGTGTAAGCATCCAGCAACTTTTCATCAATCTTAGCGATGGCAGGCATCTCGGTGACGTAATCCATAAAGCCCAACATCATTTCGTCGTAGGTCGGTTCGCCATGTCGCACGTCTTTCGTCGGGTCGGGATTGAATTTGTTTTTCGTCGAGTTGTCGTAATACGCCGTGACCATCAGCCGCGTACCCGCCGATAATCGCTTCGGCTCTTTCAGCACATAATTGGTCTGCCACGCGAAATCGTATTTCGACGAACTCATCAGCACTTCGGCTTTGCCGTCTGGATAAATTGCTTTGTATTCCATGCTCTTGCCGCGCAAGTGCATGTGCGGCAGGAAGGCGTAAATCGTCGTGTCGCGTTTGAACGTGCGGCAGGCTGTGACGCGATGATTGTCGGCTCCGGCAGGAATCTTGAATTGCATATTGCCGATCGAACCCGACGTCATCAGTTTCTCGCCCGGCGCTTGGGCATAGACGAAACCGATCATGGATTGATCTTGCTCGACGGTATTGCCGCCCAGCGTTTGGTTGGAATAGTGAATCTGGAAGCGAATCGTCGCACCGGCGGGAATCTTGCGCACTACGCCAGCCGGAAAATGATCGGCGTTGTGGCCGGGAGCATAACCGGCCAATAGATCCGTTGGCCCACTACTGCGGCCACCCGTGCATCCATCATCAATGACCGGCTGGTCGGGTTTCATGCGCATCAAAAAGCCGTCACGATAGAGCGGCGAATTTTTCAATTGCGCTTCCATCGCCTTGTCGCGCGCCTCGGCGCTCATCTTCGCCATATTCGGCGCACCCGGCGGAATGATGAACGCCAGAATGTGATGTACGACTTTCGGATTGGTCGGCCGCGCTTCGATCTTCGAGACGTAAACGTCTTCTTTCAGTTGCGGGTCAACGTCGAAGTATTGGTATTCATCCACGCCCGGTTTGTAGGTATAGACATCAGGAATCTTTACGATCAAATCGGGCTTGCCGATGTTCCAGCCCGTCGTGAACGTAGGTGCGGGCGGCAAGTCTTTCGTATTGCCTTCGATAGCTCCACCGTCAACCCATGCCGTAACGGTTTCAATCTCGGCTTGCGAAAGACGACGGTCATTGGCGAATACGCCCGCGTGCTGGTCGGCGTGCCAGGGCGGCATCACGCGATTGGCGACTTTTTCCTTGATGGATTTCGCCCAAGGACGCACGTCTTTGTATGACATCACCGAGAATGGCGCGCCTTCGCCCGCGCGATGACACTCGGCACAGGACTTATAAAAGATCGGCGCTACGTCTTTGGTGAATGTGACTTTTTTAGCCGGGGTGGAATTGGCGCTGCCCGCAGGCAGAAAGGCGAATGCGGCAGCGAGCGTGCAGCATACCGCGAGAGCGAAGGGAACAGACTTCCGAATACGCATTACGATGACTCCTTCTCAATGGTCAGAACGAACGGTGGATGTTGTAAGTTACGAGCAAGCAAGCTGCTTGAACGCGGCATAATGTAGTCGCGCCCAAACGATGCGTCAAGCTCATTTCCCCAATGCCTGCAATCATTTCCAGAAAAATTAGCAGCTTGGGCGCTTTGCTGGCTGACCGGTCAGATGGTGAATGAATGACGCTTCAGTCAGTAAGCAGGAAGTTGTGGATACGCCAACGCTTTCGCTTCGGCTGCGCGAAAAGTGATGCGGGAAGATTTCAGCTTCCGACATTGTGTGAATGCGGCTGATTGACTATCTTACGTACCGTCGTAAATCGTTCCATCAATCACAACTTATCCAATCTTTCAGGGAGGCAATCGTGGCATCTATTCAATTCCTCGGCGCAGCGCAAACTGTCACCGGCTCGAAACATCTACTCGAAGTGAACGGCTACCGCGTGATGGTTGATTGCGGACTCTTTCAGGGTTTGAAAGAACTCCGCCGCAAAAACTGGGAGCCGTTTCCGCTCGCGCCGTCGAGCATTGATTCGGTGATTCTCACGCACGCGCACATTGACCATACGGGTTATCTGCCGCGACTGGTGCGCGACGGATTCGACGGGAAGGTTTACGCGACGCCGGGTACGGTAAATCTTTCGCGCATTATGCTGCCCGACTCGGCGCGCTTGCAGGAAGAAGACGCGGCCTATTTCAACAAGACCGGTACGAGTAAACATCAACCCGCCGAGCCTTTGTATGACGAAGGCGACGCTAATGACGCCTTACGTTTGCTCGAATCGGTCAACTATCACAAGCGCGTCAACCTGACGAAAAATCTCTCGTTCGAATTCGTCACCGCCGGGCACATTTTAGGTTCGAGCTTTGTCTGCTTTGAATTCCAGAACGCGCAAGGCGAAACGCGCAAGATGGTGCTGTCAGGCGATCTCGGACGTTATAACGAACCGATCATTCCTGACCCTTCGTCTGTGGCTGAAGCCG
>JABFSD010000030.1 GCA_013140935.1 Acidobacteriota bacterium | reverse complement strand
CCCTACGACGTGGGGCGCATTGAAGGCGTATTGGCGGGAAGAAGCTGAGAAGCGGGTGAATAAGGTGAAAGAGGCGTTTGATTTCTAAATTGCCCCCCTTTGTTTTTTGCTACGAGCGAGTTGTTAAAAGAGAAAGCGGGGACGAAGAAAAACTTCGTCCCCGCTTTCTCTTTTTCATTTGCGCGGACAAACCGAAGCAGCAATTTTAGAAATTGATGCTGGCGATAAAATTGATTTCGCGTGCTGTCGAACCTGACCCTCTGGTGGTATTAATGCGACCAAAATTGGCAGCATCAAAGTTAAGAGAGCCAAAGACAAAGTTCGCGTGGTTAAACGCATTGATAAAGTTAACCTTCAACTCGAAGTCCGCTTTCTCATAAAACCGCGTCCGTTTGTTGAGGCTAAAGTCTACTTGCGTGAAGCCCGGCCCATTAAACGAGTTACGTGGGAAATTGCCGAAGCTGCCAGGCGCAGGGGCAGCAAGCAAGCCGCTCTTGAGCGTGGCACCCGTCAATTGCCCGGTCGTCGCGTTGGTCGTAATGTTCAGCAAGCTTGGATCGAAGTAGAACACCCCAGCCGCTGTTTTGTGGATACCGGCAGCATTCTTGAAGGTGTTGAAATCGCTTCCCACGAACTGCGCCCCGATAGTACCGGCGAACTGATTGATGGTTGAACGGCCCGAGGTAATGAAGATCGGGCTGCCCGTTTGCGCGTTGATAATGGCACCAAGCTGCCAACCTTCAGCAACCTTGCGGAGCGGAGCAAAACCGCCATTCAACCAGCGACGGCCCGGGCCAAACGGCAGTTCGTAAATAAAGTTGGTGATGAAGCGATGCGTCTGATCAAAGTTGGCACGGTGCTTATCCAACCTGAGGTTGCGATAAGTACGGAAGGTTTCCAAGGTACTCTGGCTTCCTTCGCTGTCAGTGAGCGCCTTGCTAAACGTGTAGTTGGCTTGCAGTTGTAAACCTTTCGCCATGCGCTTGCGGATTTCCGCCTGGAGCGAGTGGTAAGTCGAGAAAGAGTTATTGGTCAACAACCGCGCAAAGTTTGCGTTGGGATTAGCTAAGAAGAAATTCGGCGTAAGATTCGCCCGATTGGCCCGATAGGTAGCAAGATTCGCTAAGTTGAACGCCATTGCACCTACGTTATTGTTATTCAATTGGGTGATAAACGTGGAACTGCCAAACCCGTTGCCGGCAGTCAATCCGGCAAACAGTGTACTCAAGGTCGGCAACGCCACCGTTCCAGCCGCGCCTGGAGCAAAGCTGGTACCACCATTGATTGCCAGATTCTTCTGCGCCCCTAAGAACTCATTCAAGAAGCCATTCTCGAAGATATTAACTTCATTAAAGTCTACGGCACGAAACACTTTGATTGCGTGATTGCCCACATAACGCACTTCTAAAGCAGTGTTATTGGCGATCTCGCGTTCGATACCGAATGACCATTGCTGAACATAGGGCGTGCGTAGATTCGGATCGAATGTCCACAACCCGTTATTCGTGTTAATGAGAATATTTTCGGCATCGGTGATCGGAATCTTGAAAGTGGGCGTGGTCAGTGAAATGCCCGCAGCAGTCAGAACGCCCGTCGGCGTATTGCTCGCTGCCGATTGAATCAAGCCCGGATTGGTCGTACCGGTGCCTAAAGCGTTGCTGACGACCGTGAAGCCATCTTGCAAATAGCTGATCGAATAACCAGCGCGAATTGAACTCTTGCCTTCCTTGCCAAAAATCCAACTGAGCGGCCCGTGTTCAACATTGGGCGAATAGGCAATGCCGATAAAGGGCGCAAAGTTATTCCAGTCATTGCCATAGAGTTTCTTGCCCGTTTTGCCGTTGACGAACTCAAGTGAGGTCGGTGCCGTACCAGAGAGCGTACCGGGTTTGAATAGATTGTTGAGACCGGAAATACCGAATAACCCCGCAACGCTGCTCGGCTGAATTGCGATGCCGTTTCTTTCATACGGCACGCCCTGAAATTCCCAACGCATACCGTAATTCAAAGTGAAGTTGCGTTTCACACGCCACTGATCCTGAAAATAGAGGCTCGTTTGGCGTTGTTTGAAATCGCGTTTACGAGTGGCGTTGGGTACGAAGCCGGAGGTGGGGCTGGTCACGTTAAAAGTTTTCGTGGATGAACCCAGCAATCCAACGATGTCGGCGTAAACACCTTGCGCGCGGGTGACAATGGCTGTTCCCGTAGCGCCCGTCGGCAGGTTGGGAAATGCTGCTGCGAGGATGCCGGTTCCATTAGCCGCATTGTTCGGACTCAAGGTGATCGTCTGAATGACTCCCGCATCATTGAAGGTAATCGCTGTGACGGATTGAATATCAGCCCCCATCCGCATGGTGTGTGATCCGCTGGTCAGTGAAAAATTATCAATGTACTGGTAAAGCATGGTGTTGCGCCCTTGCCCCATAAACTGGTTATCGAAATTCGATACCGAGAAGAGAGTGAGGAAGTATGGGATATGGGTGGGCAGCCCATCTTCACGTAGGAATTGTACCGGCGCGCGCTGGTGACCGACGCGCACTTCATTCGTCATACGTGAGCCGAAAGTTGACTGAATCGCTGCCGTCGTCAATGTACGTGCGGAGAACTGGTAAGCATTTACGCCGCCTGTGAAGGGTGCTTCAAGCGCATTGAAAGTGTCGGGCCTGAGAATAGTGTTGGTGCGGTTGTAAACGAATTCCAGTTTATGCGAACCGATCTTGGAGTTTTCCAGTAACTGCTGATCGAAGCGACCAACGTATTTGTCGTTGGGGTCGGCCCCTAATACGTTATAGCGATAGCCGACCGTATTAAGCCCGTCGCCGACGAGTGTGTTGTTAAAGGCAGGCATCGCGTTGAGTTGGGCTCCGCTAATAGCGTTAAGGGCCTTAACGTTGCCAATCGCGAGCAGGTTGACTGACTGCACCTGACCGTTTGAACCGGTGTAGCGAAAGATGCCTTGGCGAGCTTCAGGACTCAGCACCGTACGGTTGCGTGTGGCCTGGAAGTTTTCGCGGAAGGCTTCATAAGAGAAAAACCAAAAGCTCTTGTTACGCCCATCATAACCGGCAGGGCCAAAAACTTTTTTCGGTAGCCAAACGGGCCCGCCAACATTGAAGCCGAAGAAGTGTTGCCGCAAAAGAGTTCTGGGCGTGCTGGAAGCGTTATTAAAGAAGGTATTCGCGTTCAAAGCGTCGTTGCGATGTTGATAGAACATGCGACCGTGAAAGTCATTGCTGCCGGACTTGGTAACCATTTTAACTTGGGCCATACCGCGCCCTGCGTCAGAGCCGACCGTTCCAGTGGTTACGCTGAACTCACTCACTGAATCGAGCGAAGGCGCGCTCAGGGCGAAGAACGAATCGGTCTTAACGAAATTATCCATCGCGTTGATGCCGTCTTGAGTGACGTTGGTCGCGCTCCCGCGAAGCCCACCGACAGACGCGGTGCGGGTATCAGTTCCCGTTACGGCAATCCCTGCTTGCAGACGCGCTAAATCAACCGGGTTACGCCCCAACAGCGGTAAGTCTCTTACTTGCCGTGTGTTGATGACGTTCGTCAGCGTTGCATTGGTAGTGTTGATGACTTCCTGTACATCGCCGCTAATGACGACCGCTTCGCTGACTCCGCCGACTTCGAGTGTTACGGTAATTTTCGCCGGAGTACCGACTTCGACAATGATATTTTCCGCCTGAGTGCGTTTGAAGCCGGTGGCCTCAATGGTAATGGTGAATTGACCAAGCGGAACGGAAGGAAAGATGAAAGCTCCCTGCGCATCAGTGGAGGTCGTGAAGTCTTCACTCGTGGTTACATGCTTGGCGATGATTTTGGCACCGCTCAAAGCCCCACCGTTAGCGTCACTAATCAGCCCGCTCAAACTACCACGCGTTTGTCCGAAAGCCGACGCACTCATCAGGGTGCAAAAGACTAACAAAACCGCCAACAGTCTAACTTTAAACAAATTTTCCATCATAGCTCCTATCTTGGGTTCAGAATGATTGCCACTACAACTATCAGATTGCCATCACGCTATTTGGCGTGTCGTTCGCAGCGTATTGTGGCTTGGGTAAATGGTCTCAAAAGTGAGATGAGTAATTTTTTCAAGTGATTTTAAGCAAGCCCTGTACCTGTTAAATCACAAGCGAGGTTATTACAAAAACCAGAGTTTCATGCTGGTATGAGCAAAAGCAGCTTTCCAGATTTTCCAGATTTTTGAATGGAATCGGATTTTTAGGATTTAGAAGCGGCTCTATTGAGCCAGGCTTTCGCTGTATGAGCGATGGTGATGGGCATCTGGTCTTTGCGTCTGCGAAAGCAACATCGCGCCTTGTCCACTGTAAGTTTAATTACGGATTAGTTCTGTTAGTTTGGTGCAACTTCACGTAAGACACTTGCCGTTAGACATAAGGGCAGCAATGGTCACATGAAAAAGTGCGTCAGTACTCCAAGGCTCCTTCATAAATCATTTCCTGCACCTTGAACCGCATATTGAGTTTGATGTCTTTGCCCACCTCGGCATAAAACCGCAGATAGCCACTATCTTCTTTAATAAACGGCCCGTCTTCGCCTTCGAGTTTGCGGGGAAAGACGAACTTCGCGCCCATGCCGTCCTTGCCGGGCGCGAGATATTGTTCCAGAAAGACGCGTTTGCCGTCTTTTCTTTCCAGATAGGTAGCATTTTTCAAGGCGGCGGTATTCGTGCTGCCGAACGCCTGAAAAGCGGGGCCGGTGAAGCGCCGGTCAGCGCCGTCATACTCGACCGCGACGACGATGTATTTGTCTGATTGTTGTTCGGCAAACGCTTTGAGTTGGGCGGCCATCTCGGGATTTTTCAGCAGGACACGGCGAGCATAAGCCTGCCGTATGGGTTTAGCCGATAGCAGGCGAAGTCGAAAGTTTAGTTGTACCGCTTGATTGAGCGCGCCTTGCGTATTGCGGCTGGCGCTGCTGCCGGGGCTGTAGAACATTTCGGACGTGTCAGTGTCTGTCTGCGTCTGTCCCCAGGCCGAGTCGTTAAGCATCTTCGTGACTTCCTGCTCCGACCATTCCGTCCAGGGTTTGCCTTTCTTTTGCGCGCCGCCAATCAGTGGCAGCGCGAAAACAAATAGCACGGCGATCATCAACTTTTTCATCGTATCCCTCCATTTTTGGACTCTACCCTCAGCCCTTAGGCCAACCGGGAACCAATAGCAAATACTTATTTGGCTAGGGCGTAAGCATTCAATCTAAACAAAAAAGGGAAGAGCACGAGAAATACTCGCACCCTTCCCTTCTAAAAGTCGAATCGAACCCAATTAGAAATTGAATCGTCCGACAAACTGGATCAACCGTCCACCCGGGTCTTGCGTGTTGTTTTGATCGCGGTAAGAGGACGTTACCTGACCAAAAGTCGGACCGTTGAAATTGGTCAGATTGGTGTTGCCCAGGAAATTGACGTGGTTAAACGCATTCAGGAATTCCGCCCGGAATGCGAAGTTCCGTTCCTCGGTAATTTGGAACCGCTTGATCATGCTCAAATCAAAGCGCGTGAACCTCGGCCCGATCAGGAAGACATTCTGTGGTGCGCAGTCGCCGGTCACTACTTGAATGCAACTCCGGTTGTTGGCGGGTGCAATGTAACGACCGGTAGGTGCCAACGGCACGCCAGCCGCATCCACCGGATAGCCGCTTGTCGTGGTGGCGCTAACGCTGAACGCTTTAATGGTGTTGTCAATAACGTCTTGCGGGAAAATGAAAGCCAACCCCTTGGCATCATCGAAGCGCAGTTTATAAGCCTTCTGCAAGTCTTTCTGCGTCATGCCTACCAGATTGACGTTGCCCAGATTGAGATTGGCTCCGGTTTGAATGCGGGCCGTGCCATCAAATTCCCAACCACCGAAGGCCTTATCAACCATGCCGCCCACAAACCCATTGGGTTTGCCGAGCAGCCATCTGCCTTTGCCTAGCGGCAGTTCGTAAACCCAGTTGGCCTTGAAAGCATGCTTGATCGTGCCGCCATTGAGTGTGCTGATCGTGTTGACCCAGCCCTGACGGAATGAATACCGGTTGCCCGCAAAACCCTTGGCAAAGGTGTAATTGGCGGCCAGTAACAAGCCCTTCGACATGCGACGGCGCATGTCAATTTGCAACGCATCGTATTTGCTGAAGCCACCGTTGCTTTGAATGAATGTGCCACCCAGCAGGCCCGGATTGACGACAAAGAAATTCGGAGCCAAACCAGCGGCGATGGCGTTGCTGCGGAACGTCGCGTTGCCTTGCAGTCCTTGCGTCGCATTGGTTCCGGCGGTCGTGTAAGGAGCCGGATTGTTAAAAGCCAGCGGGCCAGTGAAATTGGCGCTGGTGAAATTGGCGCTGGTGTAGCTGGTCGTAGCGTTAGGGTTCGGTTTGACGTTATTTGGAGCACCTTGGAAATAAGCCAGATAAATCGGCAAGGGTGACGTTCCCGGCGCACCCGTGTAAGCAAAGGTATTTCCTCTGCCTGCCGCAATATTGGCGGCCAAGTTGGCTTGCGCCAGCTTGAACTCGTTCAGGAAACCATTTTCAACGATATTGGTTTCATTGAATTGATACGTCGTCCACTCCTGAAGGTTGAAGGTGTGAACATAACGCGCCTCAACCACCATATCTTTAGTGATTTCGCGCTGAATGCCGAAGGACCAGGATTGGGCGTAGGGTGTCTTCAGGTTTGGTTCAAACACATTGACCTGATCGGCAACCGACCCGGTGAATGGATAGCTTGGCGTGGGGGCAAACGCTGACGGGCCCAAGCGCGTCGTCTGGCTCAGCAAGACCGGGAAAGGATCAGCGGCCGTGTTGGCTGCCAGATTGCCAATCGCAGTGCTGCGCGTGGCGTTGACGGTGATGCCGGGGTTCGCTCCATAAAAGTTAATCGGCGAAGCTGTGCCCTGGCGCTCGTAAGCGATTGAGTAACCGCCCCGCAAGACCGTTTGGCCGCCATCACCTAAAACACGTTTTAACCAGCCGTCTTTAGCCGCAGGAGTCCAGGCAAAGCCCACGCTCGGAGCAAAGTTGTTCCACTGGGTGTTATAAAGGTGAGAGCCTTTCTTGACTTGAACGAATTGCGTGTCAGGCGCTACTCGCGTTGTGCTAGGTTTGAACAAAGTCGGCCCTGAATAGCCATACAAATCATTGATGGTCGCCGGGCCGGAATAAATCTCGTTCTCAACCGTAAAAGGCTTTTGCAATTCCCAACGCACCCCGCCGGTGAGTGTCAGGTTGGGTCGCGCACGCCATGAATCCGCCACAAAGAGACCGAATTCCTTTTGGCGCACCCGCTGAACGCGCGGTGCCAAGTAGGTATATTTATTGGTCTTTTCATCCAGCACTGCGTTGGCCGTGATGGCCGTAATGCGGCCAGTCAAAACCGCATACAGACTTTGCGCATTGGTCAGATTGGTGGCGTTCGCGCCGGGGAAGTTAGTGGCATTGAACATCGCCGCCGCCGAATCGCCGGGAGCAATACCAAAGGTGATGGCGGGGACTACGGTTTGGTTTTGATTGAAAAGGCTGATCTGGGTGAATTGCCCGCCAAAGCTCAGGTTGTGCGCCCCACGCGACCAAGTCACGGTGTCAGCGTAATCCCAGACGGGCGAATTGCGGCGCTGTGGATTGGACGTCACAGTCGGATTGCTGATCGCTGTTCCGTTGAAGGTTGCCGCACTAATGCCCAAGCTAAAGCCACCTTGATTGGCAAACTGTCCGGCACCAACTTCGGGGTAAAAAAGCACAGTGCCGCCAGTCAATCCGACGCGCGCTTCATTAACGATAGTTGGACTCAAGAGAGAACGCAGTGTCAGGCCTTCGCTAAAGCGATTCGACGCCTGACTGCCAATGTTGGGGAAACCGGGGAACGCCGGGTCAACACTGTTGAGCGTATCCGGCGAGGTGAAGTAACTATGGTAGTTATAGGTATTCGACAGCGTATGTTTGCTGGTCAGATTGAAGTCGAAGCGGGTCGTCGGCAAATAGCGTTTGCCTGCACTCCCGTTTTGGAAGGAAAAGGATTGCAGGTTGGGGTCGGTCAATTGCACCACGCCACCCGTGCTGGCGGTAGAACTGCGAATGTCGCTCAGCAGTTTCCCGACAATCGGGTCAATGGCCGCTGTCTGACCGTTGGCACGCGCCAGCGCCAATAAATCCACCGTTCTGGTTTGCCCGCTCACAACATACTGGAAAGTGCCTGCCTGAGTGGCGGGGCTGAGAATATTTCGAGTGCGCGCCACTTCATTCGGTTGACGGAACTCTTCATAGTTGACGAAGAAGAATGCTTTATCTCGTCCGTTAAAGAGTTTCGGGATTACGATTGGACCGCCCACTCTGCCGCCATATTGATGGAACAACGCCTTAGCTTTGGGAGCTTTGCAAACGTTCGGGTCATACGGTCTGCCCACGGTGGGCGCGCTGAAATGCTGGCAAAGCTGACCTGACGCGACATCCAATCCGCGGTTATCGCGGTTCGTGAACCAGTAATTAGAGTTCAGGGCCGTGTTGCGATGATAATAATAAAGGCTGCCATTCAGCTTGTTGGTTCCCTGTCGCGTGGTGAATTTGATTTGAATCGCGCCTTGCCCTCCGCTCTCGGCTCCCGGCGTGGCGGTGGAAAGTGTAACTTCCTGAACCGAGTCTACGCTCGGCGCGATGTAGCTGAAGAAACCGTCACCGTTCTTGTTCAGGTTATCTTGCGTATTGAGGCCATCAATCGTGATGTTATAAGCACTCGAAGGCAGGCCGTTGATCGTCGAATTGCGCGGGCTAGCCGTAGCCGATGAGCTAACGCCCGGCAACAGCGTTAAAAAGTAAATGGTATTGCGGGATTGCAGCGGCAATTGCGCAATCTGCGTGGTGGACAGCGTAGTAGAAACGTTCGCAGACTGGGTCTGTAAAATCTCGCCGCCGCCCTGTACGACCACCGATTCAGTGGCGGCTCCGACTTCCAGCGTCACATTCACGGACGCCGGCACACCCGCTTCAATTTTGACGTTTTGGACAACGGCTTTCTTGAAGCCTGCTGTCTCAATGGTCAAGGTGTAGTCGCCCGCATCGAGGGCCGGAACAGAGAACGTTCCATTACTGGTAGAAGTCACTCTGGATTCGGCACCAGTGGAAGTTTTTTTGGCTGTCACAACCGCGCCACTGATGGTCGCGCCATTCTGGTCCGTTACCGAACCGGTGATCGGCGCCGTAGTGGTTTGTGCGAAAACGGTAAGGCTACCGACCAGCGCCAATAAGGCCACTGACAAGAAAGAGAGGGAGTATTTTTTCATCGTTGCCTCCAAAGTTATAGGTGAACACAAGAACTGAATCTCATTGCCATGCCGCATAACGTCAGGCTTCGTCATTGCCTAAACGTTGCGACGTTCAATCTTTTTGATTGTGCGGTTGAATGAGGTGGTTCCGAACAAGCTATGGAACCGATTTAGTGCGATGGATTGTAAACAGGCAAGCCCTATTCCTGCAATTTGTAAAAAAGTAAGTACTGAAATGCTTACGTTTACCGCAGTTGTAAATTGACTGAGCGGTAGAACCTATTCACCTTTTTGGATGAAGTGCAATTCTGTCAAGTTTTCAGGATGGCAGTGGCTTCAGCGTTTGCGAATCTTACGGGCTTTCAAAACCTCTGCCGTATGCATCGGCGTCGAGTGGTTCAACACCGTATGAGCAATCGTGATAAGCATCTGGTCTTCGCGTCCGCGAAAGCGTCCGGTGAGCGGCTGGTCGCCGGTTTGGGTGACGATGCCCATACGCACCCAATTCCAAAACTGCTTTTGGGTGATCCAGTATTCCTTGTCGTCGTTGCTGATGATGAGAGCGGTTTTTTTTACGTGCATAAGTCTGTGGTGTGAATCTCAAATTTGCGAGCCGGATTTTGGCATGCGCGCGCTGATGACAACAAGGCGAGACGTGAACGTCCTCGCGCCTCGCCTTGCTGTAATTTAGTGCTGTTCGTTTTTGCGCAACTCAACGTAAGGCCGCAATTCTTTCATCATCTGGCTGAACTCTTCAAAGCGCAGCGATTGCGGGCCGTCTGACCAGGCTTCTTCGGGCTTGGGATGGACTTCAGTCATCAGTCCGTCTGCGCCGACCGCGATGGCGGCTTTGGCGAGCGGTTTGACGAGGCTGCGTTTGCCGGTGCCGTGGCTGGGGTCAACGATGATGGGCAAGTGGCTCAGTTCGTTGATGACGGGCACGGCGGACAAATCCAGCGTATTGCGCGTCGCCGTTTCAAACGTACGGATGCCGCGTTCGCACAAAATCACGTCGGGGTTGCCGTGCGCCACGACGTATTCCGCCGAAAGCAAAACTTCGCGGATGGTGGCCGACAAGCCGCGTTTGAGCATAACCGGTTTGTTAATCGTACCGAGCTTTTTGAGCAAGGCGAAGTTTTGCATGTTACGCGCGCCGATTTGCAGGATGTCGGCGTACTGGGCCACGAGGTCTACGTCGTCGCTGTCGAGGACTTCGGTGATAACTTTGAGGCCGGTCTTTTCGCGGGCTTCGGCGAGCAGCTTCAAACCTTCTTCGGCCATGCCCTGAAATTCATAGGGCGAAGTGCGCGGTTTGTAAGCGCCACCGCGCAGCAGGTGCGCGCCTTGCTTGGCTACGTGTTCGGCAGTCGAGAGCAATTGTTCGCGGCCTTCGACTGAACAAGGGCCGGCCATCACGACGAAGCTGCCATCGCCAATCGAAACATCGCCGATCTTGATGACGGATTTTTCTTTGCGGACTTCTTTGCTGACCAGTTTGAAGGGTTGCAGGATGGGGAAAGCATCTTCGACGCCGTCAGCAGATTTGAGATGTTCGATGTGTTCTTTCTTGTCACCGGGGCCGACGGCGGCGATGACGGTGCGTTCGGTGCCCTCGATCACGTGCGGCGTGTAGCCGAATTCTTTGATCCGTTCACAGATGTGTTGAATCTGCGCTTCGGAAGCGTTGGGTTGCATTGCGACGATCATTGGTTAATTGCTCCTGTGTAGTGGTTTAAGAAAACGTGAATAGAATTTTTTACGAGCCTTCAGCCACCGTCACTGCGCTGACATAACAGCCCAGCACTTTGACGTTCGTGGCGAATTCATCGAGATGGCGCAGCGCGTTGACGACGCGCGGTTCAGCCACGTGGCCCATAAAATCGAGATAAAAGCTGTATTCAAACGGACGGCCGACCAGCGGGCGCGATTCGATTTTCATCAGGTCAATATCGCGCAAGGCAAACGCCGCCATCGCTTTGTGCAAAGCGCCGACGACGTGTTCGAGCGTGAAAACAATCGAAGTCTTATGGGCGGCTTCAGTCACCTCTGGCACAGGTTCGCTGGTGTCGTCGGCGTGCGCTAACAGCAAAAAGCGCGTGAAATTTTGCTGGTCGTCCTCAATGCCGGCGCGCAGGACTTCTGCGCCATAAACCGTAGCCGCCACCGCGCTCGCAATCGCGGCGGCGTGCGGTTCGCGGCTGTTCATAATCTGTTTGACGCTGCCTGCCGTGTCGTAAGCCGACACCGCTTTGAATTGCGGATGCGCCGCAAAAAACTTCAGGCATTGGCCTAACGCTACGGGGTGGGAATAGACGGTTTGCACGTCTTCGAATTTCGTACCGCCGGGAGCGATCAAGTTATGAACGATGCGCAAATTGATCTCGCCCACGATGCGCAGGTTACGTGCAACAGCAAGTCGTAGTTTTGAAACACCGCGCCATAAAGTGAATTCTCAATCGGCGCGAGACAACGTTGGCACGCGCCCTGTTCAACAGCGGCAAACATCTGCTCGAAGGTTTCGCACGACACG
>JABFSD010001078.1 GCA_013140935.1 Acidobacteriota bacterium | reverse complement strand
TTTGAAAACTGCGTGAATGAAAACGGCTCCTTGCTAAAGGCGTGTACCCAACCGACGCTGTATCAGGTCGTTGAACGAAAAGTTGGTATTCCCCTGAAAATGCTCCCAAGCCACTACCGTTCGCATTTTCAATGCCGACTGCAAAGCCTCAATACCGTCTTCATAAAAGTTGGTCGGGAAGCGTTCGATTTCCGGTTGCGGGCGATTTGCGTCTTTAATCATCTCGTCCATTATTTGCCAACGCATCTGTTCGGTCTGAGGGCCGGCATGCTTTAACTGCTCAACCTGCTGTAAAAGTTTTTCCGGTTCACGGCGCACTACGTCAGGCCGCGTAAAATAAAAATCCCAATCGGCGGGGATGTCTTCCAGCTTATCGAAAAGACGATTTACGACCGCTACTTCAGTGACGCGCATAATTGACGAAGCAATGCGCTGGTCGAAAAACGCAATCGCTTTGGTCACGCGCTCAAAAGACCTTACATCAAGCACCAGCGCACTATTGCTCTTGAAGAAAAACGAACCCAATACGATGTCGCCGAGGTTTTTATCGTGCGGTTTGTCGAATTTTAGTTGTGCCGCCTCGCGGGCATATTCCCACACCCAGCGGTTTCGTTGTTGATCAAGGCGAACGCAACGAAGGCTATGAAATTTTCTCAACAATGCCATACGATCAAGGACTTCGTAATAAATACGGGCGATTTGAATTGGTTCGCCTGTCAGCGTGACCATCAACTGTCTATCTTTTTTCATTGTCTCGCTCCCTTTCAAGCGGATTGAAAAGCCGTGCAGGTTCGTAATTCCTCAGCGTCACTAAAGCGATTGCCACACCCAACAGCGGCATCAACGCAGCCATAAAGAAAATCGGCGTGTAACCAGTTCGATCAACGATGATGCCGGTGATGAGTGGGAACATGATTCCGCTCACGCCGTTCGCTACGCCGGTCAAGCCCGTCACGCGCGCGACGGCGGAGTTGGGGAATACGTCAGAGACCGACGCGAACATATTTGCTGACAGAAAAGTGTGTCCCAACAGAATCAGCGAAATCAGTCCGATGGCAATGGCGATGCTGCCGGTGAGCGGAACCAAAAAACTCAACAGGCAAAGCGCCGCGCCGAATAGCAACGTCGCTTGTCGCGTACCTTTTACCTTCCAGCTTCGGCTTAATAACCATGCGGCTGCCAGCCCGCCGCCAATGCTGCCGATGTCGCCGAACAGAAACGTGACAGAGTTAAAATAGGCGCTGTCCTTGATGCTCAAGCCGCGTACGTCACGAAAGTATTTCGGCATCCAGTAAAGATAAAACTCTACGACCGGGCCGACCCAGAAACGACAGAGCATCAAACCCCAGGTTTGTTTCAGCTTGAGCAAATCCCAGTTGCTCGGCGCAGCTTCTTCCGTCGCTTCACCATCGCTTCTGATGTGCGCGAGTTCGGCTTGGCTAACAGATGGATGTTCGTTGGGCTGGCGATAAACGAACCACCAGACCAACACCCAAACCATGCCGAGTACGCTGGGTACGAGAAAGCCCATGCGCCAGCCGAAATGTTCGCGGATCGGGATAATCAAAAATGCCGCAACGAACGAACCGAACATCGAGGCGCTGTTAAAGATGCCGATGGCGAAGGCGCGTTCACGCACCGGGAACCAACTGGCGACGATCTTGTTGCCGCCCGAATAGTTGCCGCATTCGCCCGTACCCAGCCAAAACCGAAAGATGCGAAAGTGCCAGATCGAAGTCGAAAGCGCGTGCATCCCATTGCCTACTGACCACCACAACACAGCGAAGGCGAGGCCGATGCGTACGCCGACGCGATCCATCAACATGCCCATCGGGAATTCGCCCAGCATCATGCCGAAGCGAAACCACGAGACAATCGTGCCGAAAGCCGTGTTCGATAAGTTGTATTCATCGGTGATGTCATTGCCGAGTACGGCGAGGGCCTGACGGTCTACGAAATTGATGACGGTGACGAAAAATAATAGAGAGAGCATCCACCAGCGGACTTGGCGATACCACGGCGGCATGGGCGATGTTGTTGTGATGGAAGTAGCTTGCATCAGAAGAATGGGATTCGCCTTGTTCGCTTACGGCTTGCGGGCAGGTTATCTTTTTTTGCCTTTTCTTTTCGTTGCCATTCATTGAGAAGTGCCACTCGGGTTTCTATCTCTTTCGTGGTTTCAGGAATGAGGATAGTCGTACCGGAGCAGTGCGAGGCCTGCAACAATCCATCAACCCAGCGGGCGTAAACTAGGTATTTTCCGCTAGGAGTGAAGTTGTAATCGCAACTCGAGGAGGTGTAATGCCCGTCCCTCGTTACTTTGACGCCCGTTGTCATCGTGATTTCGGTTTGCGTTTCGCCTTTCCAAACCGCGGAAACTTTGAATTTCGCCGTCAGCCGGTCAAGCGCAATGACTTCGCCGACAAAGATTGCTTCGGCGCGCTCTGCCTCCCATTGCATTTGTTTTCGTACCTGCTCAGGCTTACTCCCGATCCTGCCGCAAACACAGGCGAAACTTTCAGCCTGTGTCAGGCCAAGCAACCAAAGTAAGCAAACAAATTGCACACAAATTTTCATCGCAATCTCTCAGCCATAAATCGGCAGCAACACCTTCTTCACATAATCCATACTGATCGTCGCCGACTCGCGCGGCGTCAGCGTTGTCGCGTCCTGCTCGATATTCACCCAACCATTAAAGCGAATCTCTTTGAGCAGCCGCATCACACCGGGAAAATCAATTTCGCCTTTGCCGAGTTCGCGCAGGTTCGGTTTGAAATCAGGCCGCACGAAAGGCCGCACGCCGTCTTTGAAATGAAAGTAATTCAGCCGTGATTTGTACTTGCGACAAATCGCCACGACATCGCCGCCCGCCAGATGAATGTGTCCCGTGTCGGCTGATAGATGCACATAACGCGCATCGGTCGTCGCCATCGCCAAATCGATTTCGGCAGGCGTCTCGACCAGCGTATTCAGATGCGGGTGAATACCGATCTCTAAGCCTTGCTCTTTCGCACGCTTGCCGATTTCGTTGAGCAGCGGCGCTTGCTGTTTGATGAGTGCGGTGCGATCAGCATTCGCAGGTACACTCGACGGGCCGATGACGAGGTGTTTGGCGTTGAACTCTTTCAGCAACGCGAAACGTTTCGTCACGTCCTGCAAAATCTCTTCGCGCTTGGTCGTATCGTGAAAGGGCGCGCTGAAATAATTGCCCGATACGGCGAGTTTCTTTTCTGCCAGCAGCGCCTTGCACGTCGCTGTTGTTAAACCGAACTTTTCGAGTTCGGTTGCCATTGGAGAAAACTCAATGCCGTTCGCGCCCATATTCGCCAAATCGTTCAAGGCATCTTGCAACGTAAGCGCCTGGCCTTTGAAATTGCGCCACAGCAAAAAGCCTTGCGCCCAACGGATGCGAGGTTGTGGCGCAGCGATAGACGGCACGCTCGCCGTCACCAAACTGCCCGCCAGAAATTTCAGCAAATCACGTCGTTGTATATTCATTGGTACTGATTCAGAAATAGTTTGCCATCGTAATCGTTCAGCCCGATCAGCGAGCGATCAAGAAAGCCGGTGCGCCCCAATACATTGCGGTTGATAGCGTGATCCTTTGCGAAAAAGACCATCACATCGAAGGAGTAATCAGCTACTTGCAGCGTAACAAAATGACCAAAAGCATCGAAAGAACCGGT
>JABFSD010001095.1 GCA_013140935.1 Acidobacteriota bacterium | reverse complement strand
CCACAGCAACGCGATATTGACGACGGAAAAGGCCAGATGTTGCGGCTACAGGTTTTTCCTAACGGTGACATTCAGGTACTCGGCAAGTCGCCTGTGCCGTTGATCGAAGGCCAGCGCGCCGCATCACGCGAACGTATTGCCGCCGGTCGCAACGTTACCAGCCGCGCAAACAACAACACGAACAACGCAAACCGCCGACAGATTGCCGCGCAGAAACTAGGCAGCACTGGCGCGGGTGCGCGTAAGGCTTTCCCTGCGGCTGACGTTTCGGCGTTGGCGCAAAAATGGGGCGTAGACGAAGCCGAAGCCAAACGCCGCTTGGAAGTGAGCGGCTACGAAGTGAGGTAAACCATGCTGCAAACGCAACTCAACGAAGATTACTCGAAAGACATTGACGGATTCCTGAGTGAACGCACTCGCACAAAGGTACGCACCGAAGCCCAACGGCAAGGCGTAGACCCTGATTTCGTTGAGCGCGTGGCGAATCGTGAAAGCCGGTTCAAGCCTGAGATTGTCAGCGGTCAGCGACGGTCACGCGCGGGCGCAATCGGCACGATGCAACTGATGCCGACGACGGCGGCAGAGCTTGGCGTAGACCCAAACGACCCGGACGCCAACATCAAAGGCGGTGTCACCTATCTGAAACAGCAACTCGACGCCTTTGGTGGTGATCGGCGGAAAGCGGCGGCGGCTTACAACCAGGGCGGCGTGCGGGTGCGCAAAGCCAATGCGCAAGGTCGTGAATTCGCGCCGATACCTGAAACGGTTGGTTACGTTGACGAAGTTGCGCCGCGTGACGATTTTAGCAAAGACATAGAAGGCTTTCTTCAGTCACGCCAACCGCAACGCACAACACAGCCTGCGACTGCTGAACCCGTTCGGCGTCCCGTGCCGATAGCTGCGCCTTCGCGTCAATCGCTACTCTCTCGCCAATCCGCGAAGCCGACACAACGCACTGCCAACCCATTGCGCACCGGCGCGACGCTTGAACAAATGCGCGCGCAGTTCAACGCATTCGCTGACAATCTGCCGCCGAAACGAACGCCCGAAGATTTTCAACGTGAGTTACTGGCGACGGCACAACAACGGCGCGACGAAGCCGCAAAGAAACAAGCCGCACTTTCACAACAAGGCCAGCAATACGGTACAGCGCGACGCATCGGCGGAAAGTTCGCACAGCCTGCCGCAGAGATTGCGAACGGTGTTTATTCTTTGCCGGCCACTATGCTGCGCAACAACGGCGCGCTCACTGACAAGGCGTTGCTCGAAGATTCACTCGGCGCTTACGGACGCTCTACGAACCAAATCACCGAAGGCTTGCAAGATGAACGCGCGCGCCTGGCTGCGTTGCCTGAAGGCGCGGGCAAGATCGAACGCGGCGCTAACTTCGGTGCCGATGTCGTCGGCGAACTCGCACCCGTGGTTGCTGGTGCGGCGTTGGGCGGCGCTCCGATAGCTGTAGCCGGTGCGAGCAAATTTGCGCAATCCATCGGGCAAGGCAAAGACCCGTTGGAATCGGCCAAAGAAGGCGCGTTCAGTGCGGCGGGCGCGGCGGCTGGGGCGGGGGCCGAAAAACTGGCGCATGGCCTCGTGCCGTCGCTCACTCGTTCGCCGATTGCTAAACAGATTGCCGGACGCACGATGGCGGGAGCGGCGGGTGCTGGGGCTGGATTGCTTGAAGGTGAGTTACGCGGCCAATCGGCTGACGAAACGGCGCGGGATTCGATGATGAATGCTGCGCTTGATGCGATTTTCTATGGCGCGCCTGCGGTGAAGTCTGCACCAAACAAGCCAGCGGTTCGGCAAGCAATGCCAGTACATGAAGCCGCACCGCAAACGGCATCGGATGTGGTTCTCGACGTACAAGCGCGGCGTGTGCGACCGAACGAAACGCCGCTGGCCGAAGCTGCGAACGCGCGCGCGGCCACGCCGATACGCGCCGATGTTCCCACACAAGCTGCTGAAGACTTTTCTGCCGACGTTGAAACTTTTCTGGCCGGACGTTCGACGAAAGCCACGCCTGAAACGTCATCGGCGATTGTCTCGACCGATGCCGACACGAAAGCGCCAAAGGGGTTCAAGCTGGTTGACGGCGATCCGTTGCCGCCGTTCAAGCTCGCCGATGATGAAGACGCGGCGTTGTGGTCGTTGCTGGTGAGTGACAAGCCTATCAAGGCCAAAGCGGGCGAAGCGAAGTCAACGGCATCGGGTGCGAATGAGCCGACGTTGAAAGACGTTCTCGGTAATTTCGTGCGTGATGAAGAAGGCTCATTCTCTGCGGCGAATCTGGCGCAAGGCATGTCAGATTTCCTTGCGCCCAAACGTGACACGACGCAACACGCCAGCGAACCGGCACGCTGGCTGAACGATATTCGAAGCGTTGTCAGCACTGGCACACGATCAAAGAAGCTCACGCCGACACAGGCCGCCGATGCTTTGCAGATTGCGCGTGATGGATTGGCCGCGCTGCAATCGGGTGACGGCGCTGAATACATCAGGCAACGTGCGCTGGCCGTCGAAGCGTTGTCGAGCAAGATGACGTTGGGTGAAAAAATCCGTGATGCGTCGAACATTCCACGCGCTTTGTTATCCAGCTTTGATTTGTCATTCCCTTTCAGGCAAGGCGCGGTTGGCTTGTTGAATTTCAACAATCTTTCTCCGGCCAGAGCCAAAGCACGCGCCGTTGAGTTCCGCGATATGTTCACGGCGGCGGCTTCACAGCGCGGCTTTGATGACATACGCGCCGAACTCAGAGGCCATCCGCGCGCGCCGTTGGCTGAATCGGCTGGCCTCTATTCTGCGACCGGTTCGGCGCTCTCAATCAACAAACGTTTGATTGATCGTGAGGAAAGTTTTGCTTCAAGTGTAGCCGAACGCATCCCCGTCATCGGGCGCGGCGTTAAGGTCAGCGAGCGTGCTTTCACGGCGGCGGGTGACTTGCAACGGCTGCATTTATTTGACGGCTTCGCCAAGCAACTCGAAGGGCGCGGCGTGACGTTCGACGCGAATCCGAAGGCGTATCAAGACATCGCTGGTTTCGTGAACAAGATGACCGGACGCGGCGAAATTCACGACAAGCTGAAGTCGCTCGAACCGGTATTGAATGGCGGGCTGTTCTCTCCCAAGTTTCTGGCCTCTCGGCTTCAGGTACTTAACCCGATGACATACGCGCGAATGGAGCCGGAAGCGCGCAAACTGGCGATGAAAGAAATGGCGGGCTTTGCTGGTGCGGCAATAACGGTGCTGGGGCTGGCGGCGGCGGCGGGGGCTGAAGTTTCGCTTGACCCTGACTCCGCCGATTTCGGCAAGATCAAATGGGGCAACACTCGTTACGACATCTTTGGCGGTCTACAACAGCCGATAGTTTTTATGTTCCGTGAAGGCCGCGCGCTCTATCGTCGGCAGAAAGGCGAGAAGTTGAGCGAGTACGAATCACCGGGCGGGATTGCCGAACGATTCGCCCGCACAAAGATGAGTCCGGCGGCGGGCTTCGTGTATGACGCGGCGGTCAAAAACAGCAACTTCAACGGCTATTGGGACAACAAGAAACCGTTTGATTATGGCGACGGCGTAGGCAGCCTGGTTGCTCCCCTGTTCGCCCGCGACCTTTACCAAGCTATCGAGTCCGAAGGGTTGGGCGGCCTGTTCAAAACGCTTCCTGCTGGCTTGGGCGTCGGCGTGCAAACC
>JABFSD010001192.1 GCA_013140935.1 Acidobacteriota bacterium | reverse complement strand
AGGCTCTTACCTGCAAGACTGGCTGCTCTTCGACACTGATTGGAACTGGCGGTTGGAACCCGGACAAGGCGGCGACACGCGCGCCATCGGCGACATCGGTTCGCACTGGCTGGATATGCTGACCTTCGTCACCGGACAAAAGATCACGTCGGTGTGCGCCGACTTCGCCACGTTTTTGAAGACGCGCAAGAAACCGAAAGGGCCAATTGATACCTTCAGCAACAAGCTGTTGACGGCGGAGGATTTCATCGAACAACCGATTAACACCGAAGATTACGCGACGGTGATGCTGCGTTTCGCCAACGGCGCGCGCGGTGTCGTGACGGCTTCGCAAGTCAGCGCCGGACGCAAGAACCGTTTGTCTTACGAACTCGATTGCGCCAAGTCTTCGCTTGCGTGGGACAGCGAACGCCCCAACGAACTGTGGATCGGCCATCGCGACAAACCCAACGAACTCTTGCTGAAAGACCCGTCGCTCTTGCTGCCCGAAGCGCGCCAGTTCGCCAGCTACCCCGGCGGACACAACGAAGGCTTCCCTGACACGTTCAAACAGCTTTACGGTGAGTTCTATCGCGCGCTCGAAAGCGATCCGAATGCGCCGACTTTATATGCTTCATTTGCGGATGGACATTACGAATTGCAACTCGGCGAAGCTATCTTGCAAAGCGCGCGCGAAGCGCGTTGGGTAGATGTAACTGCGAGTTAACGCCTCGGCAGCAATTTACAGGTTGGATCCCACCTTTTTCAGATCGAAGGGCATTCGCCACAAAAAAGCACAGAATTCACAAAGTTTTCCAGAGATATTTTTTGTGTCTTTTGTGCTTTTTTGTGGCGAAGTCTTATCCGCGCTTTTCCGCGTATTCCGCGCTTTGTTTTTTTACTCCAGCATTTTCAGCCGATAAAAGCCCAAGAAGTGTTTGTTGCTTTCCTGCGGGCGCCAGCGGCGATCAGGATGTTGATCTAGTACGACCAAGCGCGCCTTGCGGACTTCGCCTTTATCATTGGCTGAAGTGCCCGTGTGATAGACCACCCAATCGGCTGCGCCGGCACTGGCCTGTCGCGCCGCGCCTAAAAAGATCATCACGTGGTAAGGATATTTCTGCACCCAGGGCTGATGATAGAACAGCAAATCGCCCGCCTGTGCCTGCCGTCGGTCACGACTGATGAAGGCGGCGTTGTAATTCTTGAGCGTGCGCGCATCGGCGAATTCACTCAACTTGCCATCGCGCAAATCGCTTTCGGCAAACGCGCCGTAATCGGTGCGAAAAAGTTTTTCACCGACCAGTGAACGTTCGAGCGAAAAGGCTTTTACGTCGGGCGCGACGACTTCAATGTTCATGCCTTGAAACCATTGGCGGTCGTGCGTGCGCAAGGCTTCGCGCATGGCAAAGCGTACCAAGCCAGCGCAATCGCGTTGCGTGTCATTCCATTGCGGCGAGAGTTCGTAAAACTGCTGTTCGGCCAGCGCCGTAAACCACTTCCGAAAATTCGCGCGGTCGGCGAACGAATGCAATTCAACAGCATCAGGCAAACCGTCGGCATCGCTGTCTTCGTTGACGGCAACAATTTTTTCGACTTTGGCGGGAACATCTGTCGCTACGTGAGTGGGTTGGGCGGATTGGCATCCGGCTTGGAAGAGCGCGCACAAAGCCACCGCAAGAATTTGAGATTGCCGATTCGACATTTGAAAGTTTGGGGTTACGACAGCGGGAACTATAGCCACGCAGCGGAGGGCTGAAAAGCGCACTTGCAACCCGCTCGATTTATGGCGTCGAACACACGTGTCAGTTTCAGGCCAACGCCAGCCCCTTGCTGTGAGCGGGCTGCAAGTACGGCGGCATTCTGGCGCATCGTCATAAAACGCGGCACGTGTTCATTGCTGTTGTTTGCAGCGGCAGGCTCCGGTGAAAGAGTGTGGATGCCCACACAAATAAAGTGGTCTGTTATACTCACGGCGATGCGTCTCAAGAGTCAGCGAAAAGCCTCGATCCTCTTTTTCACCGTGCTGGGCATTTGTCTGGTCGCGTTGGCCGTAGCCTTAAACGTCGGCTGGATCATTCTCAACTTGCGCGAAGTCGTATTGCTCGTACTTGGCGTGATTTTCTTTCTGGTCATCATCGCCGGTTTGGTGTTGAACACGATCTTTTTGATTCGAGAGATTCGACTGAACGAACAACACGACAGTTTCATCAATGCCGTCACGCACGAACTCAAAACGCCGATTGCTTCCATGCGGCTTTATCTCGAAACGCTGCAAACCCGTGAAGTAGACGAAGCCAAGCGGCAGGAGTTTTATCGCATTATGCTCGCTGACAATGATCGGTTGTTGCATACGGTCGAACAGGTCTTGCGCGCGAGCCGCACGCAACACAGCCAGCGCACCGTAGAGCGCGTCGCACTCGATCTCGGCGTATTGGCGCGCGATTGCGTAGAGTTGGCGCGCACCCGCACACATCTCAACGTCGGCGAATTGCGCTTCGTCAACCAACTCACCAATGGCGAACAAGTCTGGGTGAAAGGCGATCCTGATGAATTGCGCGCAGTGCTTTCCAACCTGATAGACAACGCCATCAAATACTCCGGCAAGCGCGTTGACGTAGCCGTTACGCTCGCCGCGCCTTCGGCCAAGCAAGCCGTTTTATACGTCAGCGATCAAGGCATCGGCCTCGCGCCCAATCAATTGAAACGCATCTTCAAACGGTTTTATCGCGTACCCGCGCGCGTCGCCTTGCGCGTGAAAGGCACTGGCTTGGGCTTATTCATCGTGCGTTCGGTAATCGAAAAGCATGACGGCAAAGTATTCGCCGAAAGCGCGGGCGAAGGGTTGGGCAGCACGTTCACCATCCAACTGCCGCGCCTCGTGATGGCTGCCGAAAACGAATTCAACGAAGTGAAAGAAGCATTGGGATGAGCGCCGTACTTTTAGTCGAAGACGAACAGCATCTGGCCGAAGGCTTGCGCTTCAATCTGGAACTGGAAGGTTATGACGTAGCCATCGCCAGTGACGGCGAATCAGCCTTGGCCTTGTTGCAAGCCGAGCCGCTACGTTTTGATGTGGTTGCGCTGGACGTGATGCTGCCGGGAATAAATGGTTTTGAGGTGGCGACGGAATTGCGCGCGCGCGGACAGTTCGTCCCGATACTGATGCTCACCGCGCGCAACCATCCTGACGACGTGTTGCTCGGCTTTGAAGCAGGCGCGGATGATTACCTGCCGAAGCCTTTCGAGTTGCGCATCCTGCTGGCACGGCTCGGCGGACTGTTGCGACGGCGCGCGTGGCTGGCACAGACGTCGCAACAAACCAACGTGATGAGTGAATCGGAAAAACCACCAGCCTCTTACACCTTTGCCGACAAGACCGTAGATTTCACGGCACTCGAATTACGCACTCCGCAACGCACTATCAAACTCACCGTGATGGAAGCCGACTTGTTGCGCTTTCTTTTCAAATACGAAGGCAAGCCCGTTTCGCGCAAGACGATGCTCGAAGAAGTCTGGGGCTTGCACGAAGACACCGACACCCGCGCCATTGATAACTTTATCGTGCGCTTACGCAAATACTTTGAAGACGATCCTGCCAAGCCGAAGCATTTATTGACGGTGCGTGGGGTGGGTTATCGGTTTGTGCGGCAGCCAGAAGAGTGAAAAGTGAAAAGTGAAAAACAACCACTGCCCGCTTTCACTGTTCACTTTTCACTTACAATCACCATTTCACTTCCATGCCCAACTCTTTAAACCTCTTGAGTTTCATGTTGAGGGTTTGCACGCGCAGCCCTAACAAAGCTGAGGCCTTGGTTTGATTGCCGCCGGTTTGCCGCAACGCTGTCGAGAGCAAATTGTGTTCATACTCATCCATCAGATGAGGCAAGTTGACACCATTATCGGGAATGGATTTGAGCGTCGCGTAACGCAACCGCGCGGGCAACAAGTCTTCGGTTAGTTGTGCGGGTTGCGTCCCTGCCACGGCGGCTTCCAACACGGCTTCGAGTTCGTCGAGATTGCCTTCCCAATCGTATTCCGACAGCACCCTTAACGCAGCAGGCGTAAGCTCATGCGGCCCTTTGTGTAAGCGGCGCGCGATGCGTTCGGTCAGATGTTTGGCGATGAAAGGAATATCTTCGCTGCGTTCGCGCAAAGGCTTGATCGTGAAACTTTGCGATTTGAGCAACTCGACCAGGCCGTAAGCGATACGGTTTTCCGCCCGCATGCCAGTTGGATCATAAGCCGTCGCAAACACCAGACGCGGCGCCCGCGCGGCGGTGGCCTGATAGGCACGCCAGCGCAACTCTTCGATGTGTGAGGCGAAGCGCTGTTGAATGAGCGGCGGCAGTTGGGTGAGTTCGTTGATGAAAATCGTGCCGCGCCCACAGGTTTCGAGCATACCTTTTTGTCCGGGTTTGCCGAACAGTAATGCATGCAAGGCTTCGTCATTGAGGCCATGCGCGTTGACCGACATAAACGGTTGCGACCAATGCGCACTGGCTTGATGCAACACGCGGGCGATTTGTTCCTGCCGCAAACCGCGCTCGCCGATCAGCAAAATGGCGTGCGAAATTTCGCGGTCAGACGATTGTACGGCGATGAATTCTTTCAACGCGGCGACGTTGGGACTCACGCCGACAAAGGTCTCGAATTCATCGAGCGCGACGGCGCGTTGCGCGGTGACGAGCGTCAGCGGCTTGCGCGGCTGCAAGCGTGGTGCTGGCGGTGGTGGTGGTGGAATAGCGACTTCCGTGCGAACTGCTTCTTGCAACATAGATGAACACCTCTTAAAAAATTTCTCCTGCTTGATGGACAAGCGATTTTTGGTTACCGCAAAGATCACGCTTTGCGAGGGAGCTTGATTAACAATTGATGTGCCAAAAAAACGGCGCAATGAGAACGTTGATAATGCGAGTCTTTTGCTTACGCCTTACGAAAAATTTAGGGATGCGTGTGCGTTTTTAGCGTTCGCGCTTCCCAAAAACGAACGAATTCATATTTCCTCTGATGATGGGTTGAAAGGAACGAACGCGACTTCCCTTGTTACGAAGTGATCGGTGAAAAGTTCCGCGCGGTTAGTGCTGAAGCGTAAAGAATGGTTTCAGAGGTGACGGAGTTTTTAGCAGAGCGTAAAAGATGTAAAAACGGCGCGACTGAGCGAGCGCCGCTTTTCACCGTGCTATAGCCAATTTATAAATTGATGTAATTCGGCCCGCCGCCGCCTTCGGGCGTAACCCAATCAATGATCTGATACGGGTCCATAATGTCGCAGGTCTTGCAATGCACGCAATTTGAAAAATTGATTTTCGGCTGGCGTCCGCCGTTCGACTCGACGACTTCGTAAACCGCTGCCGGGCAGAAGTATTGGCAGGGATTGCCGTATTCATGCGTGCAGCGTTCGACGCAAATGTTCGTATCCAGCACTTTCAAATGCGAAGGCTGATCTTCGTCGTGTTCCGTGCCTGAACGATAAACATCGGTCGTCTTTTCAAACGTGAGTTGGTTGTCGTATTTCGGCGCTTCGGCTTGCAAAAACTCGCCCGCTTTTTTCGGCAGCCGTTGCAACACATGCAGCTTTTGCATGTTCTCGTGACCGGCTTCAACGTGAATGTTACCGAACAATCCGAAGCCTTTCGTCGGAACCTGGAAGCCGCTTTCGAGCAAGCCCAACATTCTTCCGTTGCGAAACGCCTGATGGAAGTTACGCACTTCGTGCAACTCTTTCTGAATGTAACTTGCTTCGACTTTCGTTTTGAATGACTTGAGCTGCGCTTCGTCGAAACGCTCGGC
This sequence comes from Acidobacteriota bacterium, assembly GCA_013140935.1. GTDB lineage: Bacteria > Acidobacteriota > Blastocatellia > RBC074 > RBC074 > JACPYM01. Next base: position 6,062 of record JABFSD010001192.1, on the reverse strand, counting down.
CAGCAGGGCTTCAAAGATAGTCTCAGCCGCGAGCATCCCCGACTTCATCGCCATGTGAATGCCTTTCAGCTTTTGCGAATTCAGGAAGCTGGCCGAGTCGCCGATGATAAGAAAGCCGTTGCCGTAATACTTGGGCTGCGACAACAAGCCGCCTTCGGGAATGGTCTTCGCGCCGTAATGCAGCATCTTGCCGCCTTCCAACATCGCGGCAATCACGGGGTGTTGTTTGAATTCGTTGAACAGCCGATGCGGGTCGGTGTAAGGATCGTGATAGTCCAAACCGACGACCAAGCCGACATCGAGCAAATCGTTTTGCATGCCGTAAACAAAGCCTCCGCCGAACACATCGTCCGGCAGCGGATGTCCCAGCGTGTGCATCACGAAACCCGGTGTGACACGGCCTTTGGGCAATTCCCAAATCTCTTTGACGCCCACGGCATAAACCTGCGGATTTGTTCCTTCGAGGCCGAGTTTCTCGATATGCTTTTTGGTGAGCGAACCGCGCGCGCCTTCGCCCAGCACTGTGACTTTAGCGAAGATGTCCGCGCCCGGCTCAAAATTCGGTTTGGGTTCGCCGTCTTTGCCTACGCCTTTGTCGCCGGTGCGTACGCCGATGACTTTATCGCTCTCGTCAGACAACCCCTCGTACAGTAAAGATGTGCCGGGAAACTCAGGCAGCAACATAATGTCTTCGGCTTCGACCAGCGGCGCGAGCCAGCGCATCAACTTATTCAAACTCACCACGTATTTGCCGTGATTCTTGAGCGGCGGCGGAATGATCGGAAACTTGATCTTGCGGTTTTTGAATAGATAAGAAACGTCTTCTTCGGTGACGAGCGATTCGACGGGTGCGCCGCGTTCGATCCAATCGGGCATGAGTTCCTGCATCGGACGCGGATCCATCACTGCGCCTGAAATCATGTGCGAACCGACTTCGCGGCCTTTTTCGATGACGGCGATTTGAATCTCTCCGAGTTTGTTGTCGGATTTTTCGTTGTGCGTGTTGATGAGTTGCCGCAAGCGCAGCGCGCCCGCCAATGAAGCGGGGCCTGCGCCGACAAAGAGTACGTCTACTTCCAAGCTGTCACGATTGATGTCGCTCATATTCGTTTAACGTTTCGTCCAACGTCCTTACTGTTTCTTTCGTTTTGGTTTGGGCAGCGCGTCGCTTGCTGCTACGCGCTCATCCAGCCAGCGCGGCAGATCAGTTGCTTCCTTGAAATCAAGAAAGGCTTCGCTCAACTCTTCGATCTCATCGAGCGGAAGCGCACGTACTCTGGTTTCGAGTTTATCCTTCATCAAGCCAAAGCGACGTTTATACTGTCGCAACAAAATCTTCAGGGCTTCTTCCATCCGCCCTTCGACTCTCCCTTGCTTGAGTCCTTCTATTTTTCCCCAACGTTCAAAGGGTGAAACCCATTCCATAAAAGTCTCCTTGGGTACGAGGTCAACGAGTTGGGCTTTTATCAGGCCGTCCTCGTCTTCACTCAATTGCAAATAAGTATCCACGAATCCGGTGAGCACTTGCATTTTAGCCGGATTCACCTTGCCTGTCAGAATCAAGCGCAAGCATTCCCGTTTTACCTGCACGCGCTCCTGTTTCGTCATCTTCATCTTCGCCATCAGCGCGTGCGCCAGCGGATTGTCGTGGCGTAGAAAATCGCGCCAGTGCAACCGGTTCAACTGAATCGCGCGATAGTTGAATTCCATGACCTTAAAGCTAGGAAACTCTACGCAATAGCTGTGCGGTGCAGCATAAAGCGGCGCATCATAAGTGAAGATCACAACCGGATAAATCGGCAAGCCGTAACTTTCGTGCAAGCGCGCGAAGTAAGTAAACATCCGTTGCGGAAAGCGCTGCAATTCTTTGCGGTTGGCTTGGGCTTCGACGTGGAAGAGAAAGAACCACGGTTGCCCGCGCAGTCGCGCTTTGACGACCAGATCGGCTTCGTGTTTCTCGCCGGTGGTGACGTCGGTGAAAACTTCCTTGTCGAGAAACTCAATCGAATCAGGTTCGAGATCGGCAAACACTTCAGGCAGGAACAACTCGACGAATTCGAGAAAGAACGTCTTGATGATCTCTTTGAAGATGCGGTCGTGGTCAATCATGAATGACCTTCGATCAATGTTTTTTTACGGTTGAGTTGGAAAGCAGATACACCAACGCCAGCGCGGCGACGGCGATGCCTTGCACGCGCAGGATTTGCATCAACGGCAATTTCTCAGCCAGATAACCCGTCAGCAAAGCGCCCAGCGGCATGCCGCCGCGAAAGGCCAGCATGTAAATGCTCATCACGCGACCGCGCATTTCGTCCGCTACGATCAATTGCACCAGCGAGGCAATCGAAGCGAAGACGCACATCATGAATACGCCGCACAGAAAGATCATGGCGTAAGCCAGCCAGAGGTTTGTCGCAAAGCTGAAGGCGATGATCGTCAGTCCGAAGGCCAGTTGCATCATCAACGCGCGGCGTCCTTTGTCGGGCAGGTTGCCGAACGAAGCCATCACCAGCGCGCCGGCGACCGCACCTGCGCCTGAGACTGACAGCATCGTGGCGTTACCGCGCGCTTCGAGTTGAAAAAGTTTCGCGAGCGCCGGAAAGAAGCCGGTCATTTGCATGCCGAAGAACGTGCAGGAAAACGCGAGCAACGTGAGTGAACGCAAGGCTTCCTGATGCCTTACGAAATTGATGCCTTCGCTCATCGCGTGGCGCATGCCCTGGGTCGGCGCATTGGGAATCGTCTTCACGCGCAACAACGAAAGCGATACGATGACGGCTAAGAAAGAGAAAGCGTTGAACGCGAAACTCACGCCGCCCGCGCGCATCTGTCCGGCCTGATAATTGGCCGCCGCCACATTGCCCGCCATCCACGCAAAGGGCAGCGTACCAATCATCGGCCCGACGGTGCGCGCGAGTTGAAACTGAATCGAGTTGAGCGAAATCGCGTTGGGCAGGTCTTTCTTTTCGACCAGCATCGGCACGAGCGATTGATAAGCCGGGCCGCCGAAGGCTTGCGCGCATCCGGTCACGACGGCCAACGCTAGCGCCGTCCACACGAACACCATCGCGGGCATTTGCGCGAAAGCCATCACCGACAACGACAACGCGCAACCCAATTGAATCCATTGCGAAGTCAGCAGGATGCGGCGTTTGTCTATGCGGTCGGCGACGACGCCGCCGATCAACGTGAAAACCAAAATGGGAGCCGTGCTGAGAAACTGGTTATAGCCGAGATAGCGTTCTTTAGCGGTGAGCGAAAACAATAACCAACTCAAGGCTGCTTCTTGCAACCAGGTACCCGCGCTCGAAGTGAACGCGCCGAACCACAACAACCGAAAATCACGATAAGTAAAGGCGGCGAATGTCTTAGCCAATTTGCCCTGCGGCACGGCGGCTTCGGTGGCAACTTCAAGTTCCTCTGGCGTTGAAGCCAGTGGTTCAGATACGGCGACGGGTTTGGACATTCGAGCAACGGTGGGAAGAAAACGAAGAAAGGATGAAGCCGCGCGGCTCCATCCTTTCGTTGTTGGGTTAGTTAGTGATGACCTGATTGATGCTTTCTTCGCGTGCGACGTTATAAACCTTCAACCACTCGGCGCGGGCCGGATGCCCTTCGTAAGCCTTGTGCGCGGCTTCGCTTTCAAACTCGATAGCGAATGAAGCTTTGTAAGGAGCTTCCTGCGTACCGCCCTGCGTTTTGGTGCTTCTGATCCAGATGTTTTTGATGCCGGGGATTTGGCCCGCCATGGTTTTAACGCCGTCGAGTGCGGCTTGCTGTTGGGCAGGCGTGGAATCGGCTTTCCATTTCAATGAGACGACATGGATCACCGATTTGGGTTGGGTGAATTTGTTTTGTCCGAGCGTAATGCCCAGCGCAAAGACAGCGATCAGAGAAAGCGCCATCACAGCGCGACGAATCGTGGTATTCATAAGAATGTTTGCTCCTGTAAGTTGGAATGAATCAGAACCGTTGTGACATGGTTCTTTAAGTTAGAGATGACGGCGACGCTATGGTACACCGCCGTCAAAATTCGGCTCAAGCCGGATTATTTTTTCGTAGCTTTCAACGTACCGGTGGCTACTCCCGCCAGGTCAACCGTGCCTTTCATCGTCTTGCCGCTGACGGTGCCTTTATAAATGACCGTGCCTTCGACCTGTCCGCTCACCTTGAACGAGAACTCGAAAACATCGCCTTTCAACGTACCGGTCAGCGGATATTCACCAAGCTGGCCTTTGTAAGTGCCAGTGATTTTTTCGCCTTCCTGTTTGAGCACCAGCGTCGGCGTACCGCTGCCTGCGGAAGTCTCGACTTCGCCATCCCACGTGCCGGTGAGGTCGTTCGCTGACGCGGCTGCCGCTGCGGGCGCGGCTGCCGCAGGAGCCGAGGCCGCCGTCGCACGTTTGCCCGACCATTCGTCTTGCGCCAAACCGCCGAAATCCACGACGCCTTTTACGGCATCGCCGTCAATCGTGCCGGTCATCGTGATTTTCATATCCATCTCTTGAAACTTCACGCTGTAACTGAACGACATCTCTTTACCTTTCGCCGTACCGGTGACGGGCAAGCCCTGTTGCGCTTTAGGATCATTCTTGAGTTGGCCTTTGAGCGTTTCGCCTTCGATGGTGAAATCGCCGAGGAATTTGCGCTCGCCCTGCGGCGTGTTCATCTTGATGTCCCACTGTCCTGCGGCGGGCGAACCGCTCTGGCTTTTCGCTGGAGCCATTGCATTCGTCGCGCCGCTTACGCGCTTGGCATTCCACGCGCCCTGAAAGCTGCCGTTGTTGATGTCGGTCGTAGCCTTGATCGCATCGCCTTCGAGCGTGCCGAGAATCAGCACCGGCAACACGCTGTCGTTGTAATTCAACGCATACATCAACTTGATCTCTTTGCCCTTTAACGTACCGCTGATCGGATATTCGCCGCGTTGGCTCTTGATCGTGCCAGAGAGCTTTTCGCCTTCCGCCGTGAGTTTGAGTTTATAAGGCGAAGTCGAGCCGCCCGGCGTTTCCATCGCGGCGTCCCATTCACCCGCCGCCTGCGCGAGCGAACACATAGCCAATGCGCACAATGCGCACAGAGTCATCATCAAATGATTCAACCGTCGTTTCATAGAAACTCCTTTCGAGAGAAAAACTGTTTGGGAGATTTGAGTGCGATGGCGGAGAGACTACGCTGGCGTTGCGGCGTGTTCAAGGCAGCTTGGCTTCGCTGTAGCTGAAGATGACATCTTGTGTCACAAAATTTATTCCGCCGTCCAACGCAAGGTGAATTGATAAGGCTTGCCGCCGTTCTCGCGCGTATCGTCAATGCGTACGATGGTCGTGTATCCATTGGCCGCTGAGGGTTCCTGTACGATGACGATTTCGCCGCGTCCGGCTTGATTGAGCAACTTTACGTTGACGGGCGCGCGCGGCACGGGGGCGCTGAACGAAGCGCGCGGTTCGCGGATGGCTTCGCCGCTGCGATGGCGCACGGAGGCGGAATTGCCGGTGATGATGATTTCGTCTACGCCGTCCACGATGCCGCTCCACGCAACGGTGCCGGAGCGCAAGGCGCGCGGCGAACTCGTCGTTGCGACTGGCGGCGCGGGCGTCGGTTCAGCAGGCGCGACGCGCGGGCGTTCATTTTCGCGTTGCCGGCGTTGTTGTTCTTCTTCGCGGAAGCGTTGGAACTCGGCTTCGCGTTGACGTTGGGCATCGGCTTCGCGGGCGAGACGCTGGCGTTCGGCTTCGAGCGCGGCCTGTTGATTGGAGAGATTGTTTTCGGTCGTAGGCGTCGCTGTCGGCGCGGTCGTTTGATTCGTCGTAGCAGTAGTTGTCGCGGGCAAGCCTGCGACTTGCGCATCGGCTTTGACCGTAAGGTTGTTTTTGAAATCCTTGACGCCCGCCACCATTTTGATGACGTTTGAGACGCCGTCTTTTTCGGGCTGATTTTCCGCCGGGCCGCTGACGGTGACGACGCCGTCTTTGACCGCGATCTGATAGCGCGCGTGATAAATCGGGTTGTAAGCCGACAGCACCTTTTTCACTTCGACGAAAATGGCCTGATCGCCTTCGAGC